>DAOLFI010000145.1:0-7429 GCA_035326385.1 Niabella sp. | reverse complement strand
ATACACAATAGTGTTGATCATGAAAAACTTAAGCACATGGTTCCAGTCGTTGATGGCCCTTAAAGCTGTAGCCTCAGAGCTATACCGGTTCAATCTTGTCTGCCATTCAGGTGAAAGATGGCTGTTGATCCAGTTATAAACTTTAGTGCTTGACAAGGTGAGCGAAGGCGCAATAAAAATCGTAAGTGCCGAAACGGTAATGATGATAGGATAAAGCTCGCTGCTGACCACATTATACTTTTGACCCAGGGACGCAATAATAAAGGAGAACTCGCCGATGAGCGCAAGGCTCATCCCGGTTTGAATAGATACCCGGAGACTATTACCTGATATAAAAGCTCCGGCAGATATCACAATGCTTTTACCGGCAATTACTGCTGCTGTTATAAGCAAAATAGGCAGCCAGTGATCTTTAATTACATGCAGATCTATCAGCATACCTACCGATACAAAGAAGATAGCGCCAAACAGGTCCCTTACCGGGATAACAAGGTGTTCAATTTTTTCTGCTTTGGTGGTTTCTGCCAGCAGCGATCCCATAATAAAAGCGCCCAACGCGGCAGAAAATCCGGCCTGTGAAGAGAGATACACCATCAGGAAGCACATGGCTACGGCAACAATCAGCAGTATTTCGTCTGTTAAAAATTTTTTTGCTCTTTTTAAAAGGGAGGGTATAAAAAGGATACCGCCTACAAACCATACAATAAGAAAGAATGCCAGTTTTAAGACCGACATGCCCAACTGGCCTGCATCAAAAGTGTGGGTAGCGGCAAAAGTGCCCAGCAACACCAGTAACACTACAGCAATCAGGTCTTCTACTACCAGGATACCGTACACCAGCTGTGCAAAGTTTCGTTGCTTTAAGCCCAGGTCGGCAAAGCTTTTAACTATCACTGATGATGATGAAATAGTTAAACAGGCGCCCAGGAAAATACAGTCCATCAACGGCCAGTGCATCAGCTTGCCCAGTCCGAACCCGATAAACGCCATACCTATTGCTTCAAACCCGGCTGCTGTTGTAGCTGAGCTGCCCATTTTGGCCAGTTTTTTAAAGCTGAACTCAAGTCCCAGGCTAAACAACAGGAATATAACCCCGATCTCTCCCCATACCTGCACATCAGTCATTTCATACACCTGGGGCGGGAAAATTTTGAAATTAGGACTTATCAGTATGCCTGAAACAAGATAGCCCAGTATAAGGGGCAGCTGTAATCTTTTAAAAATAAGAGTTATAACAGAAGCCACGCCCAATATCAGGGCCAGGTCTGTAATTAAATGCGGTAAATGGTTCATAAATATATAGTCAGCTTCAATAGCTTCGGCGCAGTGGAATATAATTAAAATTTTTGAAATGAATTGTACAAAAAATAAAAACAGGCACCTATTTTTACCACTAATTTTTTTTATACATGATGAATCCGCAGTCAAGCAAGCCGCATTATGAGGTACTGGATGGCCTGAGGGGCATAGCCGCGATAGCAGTAGTAATTTTTCATTGCTACGAAATACTTACTCCTGATTTAACTCAAAACCCCATAGCTCATGGTTTTCTTGCAGTTGATTTTTTCTTTTGCCTTTCGGGTTTTGTAATAGCCTATGCTTATGATAACCGCATCCATCAAATTGGTGTGAAACGGTTTTTTGTCAACCGGCTGATCCGGTTACAGCCTTTGGTTTTGCTGGGTACGGCTTTGGGTTTGGCAGGATGGTTTTTAGATCCTTTTACAACATCACCTGTACAGGAATTTGGCTGGGGGAAAATAATCATAGCAACGGTTTGTTCTGTATTGATGCTTCCATGTCCCATATTAGGCCGGTATGAGAATGTATTTCCGCTAAACGCTCCTGCCTGGTCCTTATCAATGGAATATTTTATAAATCTTGTATATGCTTTTGTGCTGGTTCGAATTACAAAAAAACTATTATTGGTTTTTCTGGCCATTGCCATAGCATTTATTGTATGGACGGGCTGGCACAGAGGAAATTTACTGGGAGGGTGGAATGATATGACTTTTGCAGATGGATATGCAAGGGTATTATTTTCTTTTATTGCAGGACTGGTGGTATATCGTTTCAGGTTTATTATAAAAAATAAGTTGCATTTTCTATTTTTCGCTATCCTGTTAGCTGTTGTTTTTTTATTTCCTCATTTTGAAAATGACTGGCTTACAGAAATACTTTTTGTTGTAATACTGTTCCCCCTGCTGGTTGCCGGCGGCGCCGGCACGCATGTTTCGGGCAGGGTTAAAAAAATCTGTACTTTTTTAGGCGATATTTCTTATCCGTTGTATATGACCCACTACTGGATGATATGGATATTAGGTAATTATGCCGCTACCAGTCCCGGGGAACGTAACCTGTATTTATTTTCGGGGATAATATTTATAATTGCTATTATCCTGGCATGGGTGTCATTGCGATTTTTTGATGAACCCATTCGTAAGTGGCTGACAATGAAATTTAAAGGAAAAATATCCAATCAGAAATCCTAAATCAGAAATTTATCTTACCTTTGCAATCCGTTAAAAAAAGCGGACATTTCCTGAAGAGGCCCGAAAAGGTTTCCGCCGGTGCGGGAACGCCTCAAAGGTGTAACAATTAAATCATTTATTTACCATGCCTAAGGTAAAAACAAACTCAAGCGCTAAAAAGCGTTTTAAAGTAACAGCTACTGGCAAAATCACTCACCAGAAGAGTTTCAAACGTCACATCCTGACAAAAAAATCTACCAAGCGTAAACGTCACATGCGCATTGATGGTCTTGTAGCAAAACCCAATGTAGATTTCGTAAAACGTTTGTTGAGGTTGAAATAAGCTGCGGCTCTTCAACTTGTTAACATTTCAACATTTTAACTTTTTAAAACTCTTTAAGACATGCCACGTTCAGTAAATGCAGTTGCTTCTAAAGCCCGCAGAAAAAAAATATTAAAACAGGCCAAAGGTTTTTACGGTAAACGTAAAAATGTATATACCGTTGCCAAAAACGTTGTAGAAAAAGGTATGACCTACATGTATGTAGGCCGTAAATTAAAGAAAAGAGAATACCGCACTTTGTGGATCGCGCGTATTAACGCTGCCGTTCGTGAAGAAGGGCTGAATTATTCTCAGTTCATCAACAAATTACAAACCAAAGGTATTGAGCTTGACAGGAAAGTGCTGGCTGATTTAGCTATGAACAATCCTGAGTCTTTTAAAGCTTTGGTAGCTTCTGTAAAATAGTTGCGTTACAGCAAAAAGTTTAAAGGCGATACTTTTAATAGTATCGCCTTTTTGTATGTATAAGCCTGCGTGTTATATGGGATATATATTGGGACTGTATGGCGTATTCCCTGGGCCTGCTGCAGGCTGTCTTTCCGGATGTATTATTAAACGATGCTGCTATGCGAAGCGTCCTCGCTTCGCAATACTACTCTGTAGCCTGGGGCTACCTTTTGAACCGAAAAAGTTTTATACACCCTTATTTGTATATAAATCATAGTTCAGATATATTTTCCCTAATTTAGCGCTCAATTTTGTAAACCAATAAGTGCCGGAGCAGCCGGTATTATGGCTAATGAATAATTCTTATTTAGGGCTGGTAGAACAGACCTTTAACTTTCCTCAGGAGGGAATTGACGTTAAAAAAGGTGACCTTATTTTTAACGGCATAGATTATAAGGCTTTGGTGAAGAAATACGGCACCCCGCTAAAAGTAAGTTACCTGCCTAAAATAGGGATGAACATTAACAAGGCAAAGCAATACTTTGCCAATGCTATGAGAAAGTATAAGTATGAAGGGAAATATTTTTATACTTATTGCACCAAAAGCTCTCACTTCTCGTTTGTAGTGGGTGAGGCCCTGAAGCACAATATACACCTGGAGACTTCGTTTGCTTATGATATTGATATTATCAATCAATTATACAAGCGCCGTAAAATAACCAAGGATATCAATATTGTATGCAATGGCTTTAAGCAGAAGAATTATACTTCGCGTATAGCCAAGCTTATTAACAGCGGGTTTAAGAACGTGATCCCGGTGCTGGATAACAAGGAAGAGCTGAACATGTACAAACGCAGCATAAAAAGCAAGGAGCCTTTTAAAATAGGTATCAGGATTGCTGCGGAAGAAGAGCCTACATTCCCTTTTTATACTTCAAGATTAGGTATCCGCGCCAAAGATGTGCTGGAGTTTTATGTGGATGAGATAGAAGGGAATGAAAACAAGTTCCAGCTGAAGATGCTGCACATTTTTTTGAACAAAGGAATTAAGGATGATATTTATTACTGGAGTGAGCTGCGTAAAAGCATCAACCTGTATTGCCAGCTAAGGAAGATTTGCCCCGAGCTGGATTCACTGAATATTGGCGGAGGGTTCCCTATTAAGCACAGCCTTGCTTTTGAGTACGATTACCAGTTTATGATCAATGAGATCATCAGCAATATAAAATCTGCCTGCAAAAAAGCCAAGGTCCCGGTACCTAATATTTATACGGAATTTGGCAGTTATACGGTGGGTGAAAGTATGGCCCATATTTATAGCGTAATAGGAGAGAAGCGCCAGAACGACCGCGAAACCTGGTACATGATCGATTCTTCTTTTATTACCACATTGCCGGATACCTGGGGTATTGGTGAACGGTTCTTAATGCTGCCTATTAATAAGTGGGACAACGAATACCAGCGGGTGGTGCTGGGCGGCATAACCTGCGATGGTCATGATTATTATGACAGTGAAGAACATATCAACGAGGTGTTTTTACCTAAAATAAAAAATGATAACGGTGTAGGCAATACTATTGTACGCCCGGTAGATGAGGCCGAACTTATAAAGAAGGAAAGCAGCGGGCAAGATGAGCCGTTATACGTGGGTTTTTTCCATACCGGCGCTTACCAGGACCAGATCAGCGGGTATGGTGGTATCAAGCATTGCCTTATCCCTTCTCCCAAGCACGTCATTATTGAATACAACAAGAACGGGGAGCTGGAAGAATGGGTATATGCCAAAGAACAATCAGCTCAAAGTATGCTGAAGATACTGGGATATTTGAGATAAGAATAATATAAAACAAAGCGTATTGCAAACTGCGCGATGATTTTTATTCATATAAAACGGGGCTGTCATTTAATGGCAGCTCCGTTTTACGTCAGGTCTTTAGCTATATATAATTTATTGGGAACTGATTTTTATTTTACACTATCCCGAAAGCATTGCTGTCAATACATCTTTGCCCTGCCATTCCCCCGATCGGTCTCAGCTACTGCCATGCACCTTCGGTTGGTGGGTGATACACAAAAAAGAAACTGCCTTTTTGAGACAGTTTCTTTTTGGATATAAAAAGTAATTCTTGATGCTTATTTAATAAACATACCTCTCGGGTTGTTTACACCGGACAGGAAGGTCTCAGCACCTGTTCCATCTAAATTGGCACGTTTGATAAAACCATTATTCGTTTCGGCCCAGTACACTTTATTGTCTTTATAATCAACCGTAATACCAGAGCCTCCCCTGTTGCCTGTTACATTCGCAATTTTCACAATGCCGGAACCATCCAGGTTGGCCTGCATAATGCCGGTGCTGTTACGGTCATCGTAATAGATCTTTTCGTTTACCTCATCAACATAAATACCATAGCCATACGCACCCTCAATAGCCATTCCTACCCCGGTGCCATCAGATTTAGCCACGTACAGGTTTTCATCATTTACCTCGTAGAAGTAAATAATATTTGTTTTTTTGTTGAACCCTATGGCCCTCATAGCACCACCAGATACATTTATAAATGTTTTCTCATAGCCGGTTCCGTCTAAGTTGGCTCTTGATACATTCGGTCCGTCTGCTATATACATTTTACCCTCTGCAAGGTTGATGGCAATGCCGTAAGGGGCCGCCAATCCTGAAAGCAGTTCTGTAAGGTTGCTGCCATCAGCATCCATGCGCCAGATCTTTCCTGAATTGGAAGCCTGAAAATCACAGTAGTAAATTTTTTGATTTACCGAATCGTAGGCCATACCATGAGCTTCTTTACCAGTCATGTTGATGACTGTCTCAACCGTTGAGCCCGGTATAAGCGATATTTTACGTACCAGCTTGCTGCCATATTCAATAAAATAAAGTTCTTTATCCGTATCTATAATAATATTGGGATCTATGATCACAATATCAACAGAATAATTACCGGTACCGCCCTTTCCAACCGCCTTTAGCTTAACCGTATAGGTTCCCGGACTGGTATATATTTTTGTTGGCTCTTTTTCTGTAGAGGTTGTTCCATCACCAAAATCCCAGGTGTAAGATTCCGCATCTTCTGATTTATTGTTGAACTGAATAGCTTCATCAATATTCAGCTCTGTGTTGGTTATGGTAAAAAAACTTTTTACCGTAGGAGGCAGATCGTCAAAGTTGTATTTTTCTTTTTTACAGGCCACCATAGCAATTATGGCGATTAAAAAAGCAGGAAACAGTCTTTTTAATATGATCATCATTATAGCGTTTTTAGTTTTTTATTTTAATGTAAAGTACTCTCCCGGGGAGAAAAGCGAAATGCGGGCACCTTTAAAAGCCACTTTGTTATTGCTGAATATTTTTAATTTCTGAGGCCTTGAAACTACTATTACCTGGCTTTCACCCGTCACCTTCACTTTTTTACCTGTTACAATAATGGCTGTGCTTTCATCTATACCAATTACCATTTTATCCGGGTGGTCGGCCAGTACGCTTAAAAGCCGGTTATACCGGCTGCGTATAATAAAGTGCTGGTCAATAATAGCGCTGGTTACAAATCCCATTCCCTGCGCGGTAACCGCATTGTTCCTTTTTATTTCTTTAAAAGGATCTTTAGCGCTTTTGTCTTTTTCTTCACCCGTAATCATAATCTGCGACATTACCGCAGCGCCGGCGCTTGTACCGGAAATAGTGGCCCCGTTATGGAAGGCGCTGTGCAGTGCCTCATACAATTTAGAGCCACTCACTACGGCCATAAATTTATTCTGATCACCACCTGTTATATAAATCAGACGGGCATTCCGTACAGAATCAATCCAGGACTGCTGATCGTTTGCCTGGGCTTTGGTGAAGTTAAAGCTGGCGATGGGATTGCTGCAAATAGGCGATAATTGAGAGCTGAAATAAGCAACCGACTCCTCAGGGATGCTGGTGGCCATTGGCAGGATAACGATATAGTCCGTTGGCCTGAGACGGGCTGTCTCAACCAGCTCCTTCATCAGCGCGGGAGAACGGTCTCCGCCGCCAATAATAAACAGGCTGCCTTTGTTCTGGCCATAAGTAAGTAATGCAGTATTAATAAAGATGGCGAACAAAGCGCACCTTCTGCTAAAAATTTTCTTCATTATTTATAAATATAAACTGATATTTTTCCGTTTTCGTCCACAGTACCCCGGTACATGCCCGAAGTATTAAACTCCATAGCTACTTTCCCCGATTTGTCTA
>DAOLFI010000144.1:0-7436 GCA_035326385.1 Niabella sp. | reverse complement strand
AAATCCTCCACCACTTTTTCCATACTCACATTTTTTTTTTACCACTAATAAGTATACCCCCATCAACTATGACCTATCCCCTCCGAGCCATAAACATCTTTCTGCTCCTGCATACAATCAACTTTGGCACCCTTCGCTGTCCGATCTGTTTCATTAAGCCATACTCGCCATACCTTTTACTCATCGCATAAACTTTTTTAAAAAGCAAAACACCTAAAACAGTAATCAACCCCAAACAAACGAACATATTGATACCAATGATATACAGGATCGCGAATAGAAGTAACAACGATACCAATCCTCCACCTAACCACCAGATATATTGAGCTTTTAAACCCTTAAACATCACTGATGCATTAACTCCCTTATTGATCTTATAAACACTGGCCATCTTACAATCCAAAAAAACTTCTTAAGACCGTTGCCACAATCACTAAAAAAATACAACTCCCAAACCATGAAGCGGCAATCTGTCCCGTATGTGGATCACCGGCGCTCCATCGTTGATACACACGAACCGCACCGATCAACCCTAAAACAGCACCGACTGCATACATTAGATTAATACCTACATCGAAATACTGCCTAACCAGTGTATTGGCTTCCTGTATCCCAGCCGATCCATCTTGCGCTGAACAAATTGATCCACAGAAAAAAAGTAAAACAAATAGCAGTTTCTTTTTGTTACCGGTAGCCCGGCGCTTTACACACTTATTCATACTCACAATTAAATTTATAAAGTACTTCACTCCCCCTAACTCTCCCTCCTAAAGGAGAGAGCCGGGATTAGGTAAACCTGCTGTAACCAACGTCTTTAAGAGACGATCAGAAGCAAAAGAGGCCGGCTACAGACAGGAGTTTGGCGACCCCCGTTCCCTTCCAAAATCCCACCTTATCCATTGCTACACTACAGGGAGACGGAGGCCTTATATGTTTGTCTAACAAAAGCAGAAGCCTTTTATTGCCAGATCGATACAAGTTCATCTTCAGTTAACCTTATCCCCATGCGATTCTCAATTTCCTGCTCAATATGGCTGGTCATCGTGATTTCATATTGAGAACCTTTAATCATTGGATATCGTCGCACTTTTGTACGTATATCTTCAATCAACTCTTCTTTTAGAATAGGTGGGTTTGTACGATTGTAAAAGATGTCTTTACAATCCAGCATCAGGTTGCGAACATGATTCAATACAGTTTCCGAATGGTTAACATCATCATTAACATCACCTTCAACCACTATCTGTTTGGAATTTTTAAAACGACCGACCAGCCTTACCAGATCATGGCGGTAAAATAATGCCAGCACGGTCGTGTAATAGCAGAAAAGAAATATTAAAAGATAATTTATCAATGCGTTCCAGGTAATTATTGTTTGCATAGCTTTAATTTGATAACACAAAGATGGGCTGCAATTGAAAGGATCTATGGCGCAAAATCTATAAAAAGTGTATAGATTTCTATTTTGTTGGTACCCATTCTGGACAATTCCGTTCAACACAATAATAAAGAATAATGTAAATAATGTCTATCTCAGACACAGCCCTGGCATAAGCCAAGGCCGGTTTGGTTTTGAAAGTAACCGAAAGCCGTCTTTTTTAGTCATTCATTTACGCTGTTTAAGGACTTAAATAGACATCATTTTCCTTATACTTATGTATGTTTCGTCAATACCATTGCACTGGATATGATACCTGGCGATAACAAGCAAAGACAGGCTTTCTGGCAACAAATGATGCAGCAGTATACCGCTGCTGAAGTGGAGAAAGCGCTGCATACTCTTCCCGTAGAAGTGGAAAAGGTATTGCGGCTTTATTATTTTAACGCTATGTCGTTTAGTGATATTGCTGATAAAATGGACCGGTCTATTTCCGTGATCTATAACCACCATAACCGGGGCATTTATAAGCTTTGGCAATATTTCAATCAAAGCCCCCGTAGCTGAAATTCCTTCGGTGTATAACCAAACCGTTGTCTGAATTCATAAATAAACGGACTTGGAGCGACATATTCCAATACATGGGCTACTGCTGATACCGAAAGCCCCTGGCGCAATAATTCCTTGCCTTTTTCAAATCTTACTTCCTGGAAATATTCATATGGGGTCATATTGAACATTTGCTTAAAGCCAACATTGAGAATAAATTCATTTAACCCCGTAGTACGGCAAAGCTTCCCATTGCCACGATAAAGAGGCGCATCTTCTGCAATCAATCTTTTTACTTCTTCAAGTTTTTCTTTTGAGGCAGGTTTTAAATTGGGAAATGGATTTTTAGTTTTACTAACCTCCTCCAGGGCCTCTACCAATATATCCAGCACAGAACTTCTGAGCAGATGCCGTTTCCCGTCGGGAGTATAAGAATTGCGTAGGATCGCATACATGCAGTCTTTCATCCTGGGCGTACAACGAAAAGGTACAGGTGCCAGTTCTGTAGGGTGATTATGTTGCACATCATCAATGAACTGGCTCATAAGATGATAGTCCAGCCCGATTTCTTCCAAAAACTTCAATTCAAAATGAATATCAAAGGTTTGATATTCTGTAGGCACTTCAAATACTGCGCGTGTCAGGATATAAGGCGCATAACTTAACTGAAAATAGCATTCGGGTAACGTACTGGTCTCCACTTTATCCCAGGTGCCGTTAATGGTATTCCTGATAGCCATTCTTAATTCCAATACCGGTTCATTGCCACATGCTGTTAACACCACCGGAGCTTTCATCCAATACAGGTTATGCCATGCGCTAAATCCATCGCCCCGAAACTCCTGCATGAGTGCCGTGAACTGCTGACCGCGCATACCAACAGGTATGGCGGATTCGATTAAAAACTTTTTGAGGTCATGGGGCATATCAAAGTAAAGTTCCACCTGACCAAATCCTTCTTCTTCGATTTGTATATTCATAAAACTTAGGTTTATATACACTTTTTATAGGTTTACAGACATCATTTTGCTAACTGCGACAATAGTTTCGCACTCACAACATTGTTGCACTAATCCTTTTTTTCACCCATCGCCCGAAGCGCAGGCATGCTGCTTCCAGTGATAAAAACTAATACGATGAATCGTTTACGGGAATACAGTACCGGTTATCAACTTTGGTGTAAACCGCCCGCCAGCGAAGCTGGAAATCATATATTATACTCCAAACAACATTCAGCAATACAGGACAGGTTGTCGATACGCTCATTAAACCTGGATACAGACTTGGATATTATTCATAGCTGGATGAATCAGTCATATGCACAGCGCTTCTGGCAGCTAACAGGCTCTACAGAAGTTGTCGCTGCCATTTACAAAGGCATTCTGAAAAATCTGCATGCGCATACTTTTATTGCATTAGTCGGCGAAAAACCGGTAGCGCTTATTGATTTATATGCGACTTTAACTGATGAATTGGCCGACCATATTAAGGTAACAGATGGTTGTGGAATGCATCTGTTGATGTGCCCACCTAGAGAAATGCAAAAAGGCTGGAGCCTTGCAGTATTAAAATCCTTTCAGGAATTTTACTTTGGATTTCCCGAGTCTCAATGGCTGTTTGCCGAACCGGATGTACAAAATATTCCAGCCAATAACTTGGCGCTGAAAGCGGGTTTTACGCTGCTTCGTACCATACAGCTTTCTTATAAAACCGCTAACCTGTATGCTATACACCGTAATGATTTTATAAAATCTAGCGAATCTAAAACCGTTCTTTAATATTAGATATCTAATCTCAAACCCCAATAATTTATTGTATGAAACGTATCCGTTCCCTCGATCTGGCGAGAGGCTTCACTGTGCTGTTTATCCCTGCTATTCATACGGGTATGCTCTATAGTCAATTTGCAGTGCATCATTCCGTAATAGGCAGGTTCCTGATTTGTATCGCTGAAGGCCCAGGCGGGCAGTTGCTTATGTTATTGATGGGTGTCAGCTTCGCTTTTAAATCTGAGCATCGCTTTAAAACAGTTTTTGCGAAAGCTGTAATATTGTTAGCTGCTGGCTATTTATTAAATATCTTAAAGTTTATATGGCCTTATGAATTTGGCTGGCTCCCAACTGAAATATTATCAGAGTTGGGAGTCAATAAAGATGAGCCCGTGCCATTGCAATTATTCGCAATTGGCGATATCCTTCACTTTTCAGCTATTGCAACTTTAATGTTATACATTGTACACAAGCAAAAGAACTTCGTTGTATTATCACTAATCCTGTCCGTAATTATCATAGTAGCAAGTCCTTTGCTTTGGGATCTTTATACAAAAAGCCCAAAACTTAATTATATACTTTTACTTATAGGGGGTCAACCGCCCCAAATGTTCTTCCCATTATTTCCGTGGTTAGTCTATCCATTAACGGGATTAGCTATAGGCAATTATCTTGAAATAAATGAACGCAGAACAAATATTATTGCTTGTATAATAGGGGTAATACTAATTGTAATTGGCTTAGTGGCGGCGCGGCTTTATCCGCAGGACAACTCTGCCGGGTTTTACAGAACATCACCAGCAGATACAACCTGGCATTTGGGTGTAGTAATGCTGACGATATTCTTATGGTTTTGGATTAGTAAGTGTGCTAAAGATAATTTATTATTTGATTTGCTTATTTATTCCAGTAAAAATATCACCAGCATTTATTGCGTACAGTGGGTGATGATCTGTTGGATTCTTCCTATCGTGGGGTTCAGGCGTCTCGACTTGCCTTATTCTATAATCATGATGGTTATCATGACTGTTAATACTTACGCCATCGTTTATATTTTTCAACATTTAAAATCACGCCATGCAAAATAAAATCTACGATCTGGTTGGCATCGGCATTGGCCCGTTTAATCTCGGACTTGCTGCTATGCTACAGGATCATTCTGAGATCAACGCTGTATTCGTCGATCAAAAAAAATCTTTCGATTGGCATCCAGGGATAGCTTTACCCTGGGTGCGCATACAGGTGCCTTATTTCGCTGATCTGGTAACGCTGGCCAATCCGCAAAGCCAGTTTACTTATATCAATTATTTGAAGCAAACACAACAATTGTTTCGCTTTGGTGCACAGGAAAACATCTTTCCTTTAAGAGTTGAATACAACAATTACTGTAAATGGGTGGCAGACCAATTACCTGATTTAATCTTCAGTCATCGTTGTGAAAAGATCACTTATCATGAACAGAACAATTACTACACTGTTCACTGCACCCATAATAATTTGTGCAACAAAACGTTTCATGCGAAACGGCTGGTCATCGGTGTTGGCACTGTACCTTGCCTTCCGGAGGGAATAAACTTAAACCACAATATTATCCATTCAGGAGACTATCTCAATCATAAGTCGGAAATCCTGCAATCAAAAAATGTTACTATCGTTGGCTCCGGGCAAAGTGCCGCAGAAATTTATTATGATTTGTTGCAACAGGCCGATCAGTTCTCGCACCTGCATTGGTTTACCCGTTCCCGGCACTTAGCGCCGATGGATTATTCACGCTTTGCGCTGGAAATGGCGTCGCCGGATTATATAGATTATTTCTTTAGCTTACCGGAGAAGGCTAAAGCAGAAATACTGGCTTCGCAAGCGTACTTATACAAAGGGATCAATCGGCAGCTCATCGAACAGATACATGACCAACTGTATATAATAGACGCGCAGGGAGGCTCATTCAAACCAAATATTTATACCTCTTTGGAATTAGCAGGCATACAGCACGTAGGTAAATCCCTGCATCTTTATTTTCATCATAGGGACACAGGCAAACAATTTACCCAAACTACCGGTTCCGTTATTCTAGCAACCGGCTATCAATACAAAGTCCCGGCTTTTCTCAAATCTATACGGGATCGTATTAACTGGAATGCGAACGGCTGGTTCCGGGTACAAAAACAATACACCGTTGATGATCACCAAACCATTTTTGTACAGAATGCCGATCTGCACAGTCATGGCTTTAATGCGGCTGACCTGGGTTTGGGCGTGCATCGCAATATGGATATAATTAATGGCCTGTTGAAGCAGGATTACTATACCATTGAACGTAACACCACCTTCCAGAAATTAGAGCCTTCTATATTATAGTTAATATGTCAAAGAGCAAAAAGAAGGTTCATTGCCGGAATTTTAAAATGCCGACAACGTATTACTACCGTCTTAAAAAGACAGTTTTCTGGCTTTATGGTACTATCTTTTATGCAGAATGACATAATAATTATTTAATATTTAGAAAGGAAGAAAGGATCATGTTTCTTTCCAAACCTTGATATTAAACGAATTGTCTGACGGGTTATGACTATTAGAGCTAACAAAAAAAATATCAGAATTGAGTTGCCGGTTCCGCCGTTCTCTAGTGTATTTTAGACGGTTCATCTGGAAATATGAAAGCATTTCGTACATTAGCCTTTTAATTACTTTAGCATTTAATGAATCGAATACAATTTGCAGATAAAGATTTACTTCAACAGGTTGCCGGTGGCAGCGAGGCGGCTTTTCAGCAATTGTTCGACCATTTTCGCTCCAAATTATACACCTATGCCCATCGGTTGACGAGGTCCCAAGAGGAAGCAGAAGATACAATTCACGATGTATTTCTAAAAATTTGGGAAAGAAGGGAGCGCCTAACAGAAATAAGTAGTTTCGATTCTTACCTTTTCCGGATGGCGCATAACCATATCTACAACGGTTTTCAAAGAAGGAACAAAGAAACTCTGATCCTGGCCGTGCTCGAAAAGGAACAGAGTGAATCAGCTATATCAACAGCAGAGGATCGGCTATTGACTGCCGATGTTAAAAAATCCATTGATGCTGCCATTGAAAAATTGACCCCTCATCAACGACAGGTCTTTTTGCTGAGCCGTCAGCAGGGGTTTAGCCATGAAGAAATAGCAGGCCAGCTTAATATTGCCTTACAGACGGTTAAAAACCATATAACCAGCTCCTTAAGGACAATAAGAGAAGAATTGGGCAAGGAATATGGCTCCCTGGCGGTTGCCATCTTTGTACTCTATAATATACGCTAAAAAAATTTTATTTGTCATAGTACCTGGTCCTTTCCCACTTGTCTTCAATTAAGGGAAGATGTTAAATTGTCTTTTGAAGCAGATGAATGAGCGTATAAAATACCTGTTACAACAATACGTGAACCGCTCCACAACCGTGGTAGAGGAAAGAGAGCTGGCAGCCTGGGCACTGGCGGCTGAAAACAGGGAGGCATTGCAATTGCTGTTAACAAATCTTTGGGATCAAACTTTGCCGGAGGAAGACCTGGATGCGGAGAAAGCAAAAGAATTTTTTCAAAAAATTGTCCACAGGAACAGGAAGAAAGCTCCCGTTTTAGTCTGGAAGCGTCTTATAGTAGCAGCCTCTGTTATCGCTTTAATTGGTCTCGGTATTTATTTTTACACTACAGTTAGTAAAAAAAATATCCCACCTACTATTGCTAAAGGTACACCGGCTGATATCCC
>DAOLFI010000143.1:0-7437 GCA_035326385.1 Niabella sp. | reverse complement strand
AAAGAATCTTATAATAAAAGGAATGTTTGCTGTATTGGTTATTATAACAGCCAATTCGTGCAAAAAAGGGTTTCTGGATGAAGTGAATTATTCCAGCCAGAGCTCGGACCAGTATTTTGCTACCAAGTCAGGTTTTGAGAGCCTGATCATCGGCAGCTATTCTAATTTGAGAACGATCTACAACAGCAAGGCGTATCAAAACATAAGCCAGTTAGGCACAGATCTCGTTACACAGAATTATCCGGGTGCTGTAAACCCACTCAATCAATATACAGTTACATTAACTTCTAACGAAGGAGATATTTATACTCATTGGAATAATCTTTATACTGCGCTAAAAAATGTAAATTCGGCTATAGACAGAGCACCTAATGTTATCACCAATGACAAGGACCCTGATGGTATTGATCCTGCCGTACGTGATAAGAGGGTAGCGGAGGCAAAGGCATTGAGGGCTTTGTATTTATTTGAAATTGTGCGGAACTGGGGTAAGGGGCCTTTAATGGTTTCCGAGCCTGATGCGCCAACAACTACTGCAGAGCTTTCTGATGGTGCTGCCTTTTATACACAGATATTCAAAGATCTCGGTGATGCCATTGCTGTATTACCTGCAAAAACAACAGGAGCAGATTTTGGAAGAATGTCGGCTTCCGCTGCTAAACATTTGCGGGCACTGGCTTATCTGACCAGAGGATACCAGACTTATGCTGATGCCAGTGATTTTACCAATGCCTATAATGATGCTGTAGATGTGATCAACAACTCCGGCTATGCTTTGCTCAGCGATTTTTTACAGGTGCATCGCCAGGCTAACCAAACCAATAATGAGATATTATTTTCTATAGGCTTTTCCACCACGGCCAATAATAATGTCAATAACTGGCCTAAATGGTATTTATTCCCCTACCGGGAGGGATGGGCTGGTTTGTCAAAAAGTGCTATTTATAGTAATGATGATGTTTTTGGTATACCTACCAAGCTGGCTTATCTTATATACGATTGGCAAAAGGATCGCAGGGCTGAAGTCACTTTCATGAGCCCGGTAAATGCTGGCACAGCTACTTCAATAGATGGAACAAACAGGGGTAAGAACTGGTTCGAATGTACTACACCAGTGGCAGGGAAATTTGCGCTGGGCGATACAGTGATTTATTTTCCTGTTCCTACTGATGGTAAGTTTAAACAATGGACCCAGGCTGATAAAGACGCCGCTAAATATACTGTATATAATTTTCCTGCCGGCGATGTGACAGATTGGGCAAATGATGAATATTATAAAAATGCCTATCAGACAACCAATTCCACCACCAGGGCCTGGCTGCCGGTATGGAAGTTCAAAGATGCCAATACCGTATATAATGAGAATGGCAACGCTTCCGGAACACGTGATATTTATTTGTTCCGCTTAGCTGAAACCTATCTTATTGCGGCTGAGGCAGCTGTTAAAAAGAATGATAATTCCAACGCACTCTTCTATCTTAATAAAATAAGAGCGAGAGCAGAAAAAACAGCCGGCGCTTTGCAGAAAACAGGAACGGTGACAGTAGATGATATTCTGGATGAAAGAGCGTTAGAGTTGTTCGGTGAGGTACCAAGGTGGAATGATCTTGTAAGAACCAAAAAATTGGGTGAGCGCGTATTGAAGTACAATTGGGACGTGACCCATATTACCGGTGGTGTACAAACACAGTTAACCGCCGCGGCCGATTCTAAATTCTATTTAAGACCGCTGCCTCTGGCCTGGCTTAACTCTTTGTCTAACCAGGAACAGGTACCTCAGAATCCCGGTTGGTAAATATCAGTAAAAATGGAAGGCCAGTCATACCGGCCTTCCCTATTCTAAACAAATTGCCATGTTTCTGCCACGTTTTTCTTTATTAATGATATTATTTCTTTGCGTACTGGTTTCAGCAGGGCAGGTTATTAGTTACCCTGCTCCGAAAGGCGAGCCGCTTTCAAACGATTATACGGTAACAGTCAATGGTAAACCTGTGCCTGTATACCCGGTAAAAAGCCAGCACCGGGATAAAAAATATTCAATCGCCTATTTTGATTTTGAAGGTCCTGTTACTGTTACTATAAAGACGAGCAGACCTTTAAACAACCTCGTTGTATTGCCCTATAAATATGGTATTAAGCCTTCGGTAAATGGCAATGCCGCAACGTTCACCACTGATAGGCCATTTGATATTTCTTTTGAGCCAACAGGAGGGGATAGTCCGCTCTTATTGTTCTCTAACAGCCTTGAAAAAGATGTCCCTCAACGTGATGATAAAAATGTAATTTATTTTGGTCCTGGCGTACATAACCCGGTTGGAGGGCTTATTAAATTAAAATCCAATCAAACCCTTTATATAGCCGGCGGAGCCGTAGTGAAAGCAGGTATTGATGCTACCGGTGATAATATTAAAATTATGGGCAGGGGAATTATTGATGGATCGGACTGGGACCATAATGCGGGCCCCAATGATTTTATGATCAATGCCACTGACTGTAATAATCTGATCATAAAGGACGTTATTTTAAAAGGATCTTATTACTGGACCGTGGTGCCTCAGCGTTGCGACAGGGTATTGATTGATCATATTCGCCTTGCAGGTTCGCGTGTGGGTAATGATGATGGAGTCAATCCCTGCAATTCAAGTAATGTAACAATTAAAAATTGCTTTTTTCGCACAGACGATGACGCTATTTCTCCTAAAGGTATTACCAGGGCTGGCGGCGAGCAAACATCAAGGCCTGTAGAAAATGTTCTGGTGGAGAACTGTACTTTTTGGGTGGATTTCGCAAATGTATTTCGTATTGCTACAGAAAGCAGTTGTCCTGCAATCAGGAATTTTACAGCTCGAAACATCGATGTGATCCATTTTCCCAGGCGCAAGAATGTGCAGATTTTCTATTTGCACCCTACCGGCAACATGCCTATGGAAAACCTGGTATTTGAAAATATACGTATTAATGGCGAATCCTTTTTTAACCTGGCCAAGTTAACACCTATGCAGCCGCTAGTGGGCACACGCTCCATAGAAAAACCCCGACCGAATAATATTACATTGGGTCCTGGCAGGCGGGGTACAGGAAGCCGTGGTTATGGTGAATTTGTATGGATACACGGCGATGGGCCTTATATTCATAATGTAACTTTCAGGAACATCAGTACGTATGGTAAAAACAGTACCCCTGAGTTGGGGCCTGGCGCTACATTGATACAGGGTATTGATGAAAACAGAAAGGTTTCCAATGTTATATTCAGCAATGTTTCTTTATACAATAAGCCGCTTACAGCACAGTCGCCGGGCGTTAAGATCGGTCCATATACAAACGGTATTACATTTAATACTACATCCGGGCAGCCTTTTGTTCATCCCGGTCTGCTTCACAGCGCTGAAGACCTGGCACGTATGAAAAAGGCCGTAGCTATCAGAGAGGAGCCGGTTTATGCGGGGTACCAGCGATTTATACTGGATCCCGCTTCGCAATATACTTATACTATGCAGGGGCCTATGAGTATGGTAGGTCGTAATCCAACTGTGGGACAAACAGTATATGACAGTGATGCTAATGCCGCGCACCAGAATGCCGTTATGTGGGCTATAACAGGCGATAAGCGTTATGCAGATAAGGCCATACAGATTGTGAACGCATGGTCATCTACGCTTGATACTATTACGGGAAGGGATGCCGTGCTGATGGCGGGGTTAGGGCCTTTTAAAATGGTGAACGCTGCGGAGCTTTTACGATATACAAATGCAGGATGGTCTGAAACAGATATTAAACAAACTGAAAAGCATTTTAAAGAAGTGATCTATCCTGTGATCAGTCATTTCGCTCCTTTTGCCAATGGCAATTGGGATGCTGCAGCTATTAAGACTGTAATGGCTATTGGTGTATTTTGCAATGACCGCGCCATATATGAAAATGGCCTGCGTTACTATATAAATGGTTGTGGTAATGGGCGCCTTACCCATTATGTGATTAATGAAGAAGGACAGGCACAGGAAACCGGGCGCGACCAGCCGCACACCCAGCTGGGTATTGGTTTGTTAAGTGATTGCAGTGAAATAGCCTGGCATCAGGGCCTTGATCTGTATAGTTATGCTGATAACAGGCTGCTCAAAGGATTTGAATATACTGCCCGCTATAACCTGGGCTATGAAGTGCCTTTTACGCACATACTTGACCGCACAGGTAAATATGAGCATTTTAAACCCAGTACGCAGGGCAGGGGTGAACTTCGTGCTGTATATGAGCAGGTGTATAATCATTATGTAAAAAGGGTTGGATTAGCCGCCCCTTATACCAGCCAGGCAGCAGAAAAGATACGACCGGAAGGGCCAGGCAGGCCGGGCGCCGATCATCCGGGTTATGGCACACTTTATTACACAAGACCTGCCGGATCAGGTTCTATACAAAATGCACCGGCAGCCCCGGGAGGGCTGATCGCTTCCGGCAGTGAAAAGGCAGTAATGCTTACCTGGATAGCAGCCGTTGGTGCAGAAAGCTACCAGGTAAAAAGAGCATTTCAACGTGGCGGGCCTTATACTGTAATAGCAAAACAGGTTGCCTCCACTTATTATACTGATAGCCTGGTAAAGCCAGGTACGCTGTACTACTATACAATATCTGCTTTAAATTCTAAAGGGCAAAGCGGGGATGCTTTTGAAACCGGGATAGCTGCCGGTTTACCGGGGCCCTGGCAACAACAGGCGATAGGTAAGGCGATGGGTAATACATTGTACAATGGAGAATCGTACATTATTGAAAGCGCCGGTAATGGGCTGAATGGAAGGCACGACACCTGTGGTTATGTATATCAGCCTGTTTCAGGGGATGGCGTTATTACCGTTCGTTTACATCCTCAGCCATCTTCCCAGTTTACCGAAGTGGGATTGATGATGAGGGAGGCTATTCAGGACAATGCTGCTCATATTTCGCTGATGCTTTTTCCCGGGCAAGGCGGCTCAAAAGAAGTTCCTTCCTGGCATCTGCGCTTATTATCACGTAATAAAGCCGGGGATACCACAATCGTTGCCGTAATGGGTGAGCCTGTAGCAGCGCCTGCCGTTACTTATGGCCGTCTTACAGGCTATTATTGGCTGCGGGTACAGAGAAAAGGTAATGATTTTACAGCTTTTGGATCTTATGATGGAAAGGAATGGAGCATGATAGGTCAATTAAATATGACTTTAAAGAAAGAATTATTAACAGGCATATCCGTGGCCTCCGGAATGCCGAACAGCACTATCGTGCAGATGGACAATGTGACTATAACAAAATAAATAAAAATATGAAGGGATTATTTTCGGTTTTATTGCTATTGCTGTCATTGGCAGGACAAGCGCAGGCTGTTAAAGTGATAAAGGCTTCATCGCCTGATAAAAAAACAATGTTTGAATCAAAGCTCGAACGTAATGGCCGTTTACAATACCGCGTTTTGTTCCAGGGAGAACCGGTATTAAGCTGGTCTGAGCTGGGATTAGGCATTATCCGTGTACAGCAGCTAACCGAGGGACCTAGAACAGTTGTAAACGAAGTATTCCCTTGGAACTTTGGGGAAAGGGATTCTATATTGAATCACTATAATAGCCTTACATTAATAACGAATGGCTTCAGGGTAGAAGTGAGAGTTTTTAATCGTTCCGTTGCATTTCGATATCTGCAGCCTGTTAATAAAAAGAACATTGTTGCGTTACAGCAGGAAGAGACTACTTTCCGTTTTCCTGATCCTGCTGTATTGTATCAATACAACCACGAATCTGTATTTACGCCCACTGCTATCGATACATTTAGCCGTACCTGCGATCTGCCGGGAACTATACAAACCGGTAAATATTACATAAGTATTGGAGAATCGGACAATAACTTTTTTACAAAAGCGGTTTTGAAGAAAGGTAATACTGGTAGTACCCTTGAAGTGGCTTATACAAAAGATGCTGTTGTGCAGATTGCGCAAGAGGCGATCACTCCCTGGCGCACGGTAAGCGTGGCGGTGAATGCCATAGGGCTGCACGATTTCAGCGATCTTAATTTCAGGTTGAGCCCCGCGCCTGGAAAGCCGGTAGCACCCAGTATTGTTCCGGGTAAACTGATACGGGCACAGCTTACAACTGAATCGGGCTTGGAGTGTATAGACTTTGCTGCAAAAATGAATTTCAGGTATATCATGTTTGATGCAGGCTGGTATGGTGCAGAGTTTCGTACTTCTTCTGATCCCACACAACCTATTGCTGCCATCAATCTGCAAAAAGTTATACAATATGGAAAGACCAAAGGTATTGGAGTCATCCTTTATGTAAATTATATGGGGTTAAAGCAAAAGCTGGATACCATTCTTCCGCTCTACAAAAAGTGGGGGGTAGCGGGCATGAAATTTGGTTTTGTGGATGGATTTACTCAGCAGGGAATTACCTGGCTTCATGAGGCTATTCGTAAAGTGAACGATATGGGCTTCGTGCTTAATATTCATGATAATTACAAGCCAACAGGTTTAAGCAGAACTTATCCGGCTTTTCTTACCCAGGAGGGCATACGTGGTGATGAAAACAGTCCGGATGCTTTTCATAACACAACACTGCCTTTTACCAGGTTCCTGGCCGGGGCTGCAGATTTTACCTTTTGCTTCCCTAATCCCGCAAATAGTTTTGCAAAAAATATCAAGGTAAGCAAGGCTCAGCAACTGGCTCTTACGGTTGTATATTATAGTCCGCTGCAGGCTATTTTCTGGTATGGTAAACCCGGAGATTATACTAATGTGGATGAAATTGAATTTTTTCGGGAAGTGCCTACTATGTGGAATGAATCTATTTATTTATCAGGAGAGATTGGAAAGCATATAGCGGTAGCCCGCAGGTATAAAGATACCTGGTATATGGGCAGCGCAGCAGGGTTTGATGATTGGAGCACAACCGTGAACCTTGACTTTTTGCAGGCCGGTAAAAAGTACACTGCCATTGTTTATGAGGATGACGGGCAGGGAGGGCTGGTTAAAAGAGTAACAGAAGTAAAACATGGAGACGGTTTTCGTATTGCATTAAAAGCAAAAAGTGGGCAGGCAGTAATAATAGCACCTCAGGGCCGGCTTGATTATTGTGTGCAACAGGCAGAGAAAACAATTACAGAACTGAGTGGTTATGATGCGCTTCCCAGGAGCATTGCTTCCGGTCAAACCAAGTGGCGCACGAGTAGTTATAAAGACTGGACCAGCGGCTTTTTCCCTGGCGTATTGTGGTATCTGTATGAGTATACAGGCAGCGAAAAATGGAAAGCAAGAGCTGATAGCTTTACCCGTACCCTGACACCGCTTTCATTGCGCCGTGCTACAGATCATGATCTTGGTTTTCAGCTCTTTTGCAGTTTTGGAAATGGCTGGAAGCTCACCAATGATAAGGATTATAAACGCATCTTATTGGCAGGTGCTGATACGCTTAGTCGCTTATA
>DAOLFI010000954.1:0-1570 GCA_035326385.1 Niabella sp. | reverse complement strand
CATGCCGCCAAAGTTGGTAAAACCAAAGAAATTCTGTGCCTGGCGCGGGCCCATCCACCAATACATATCGCCCGAATAATGCCAGTGCGTACGTGCTAAAGTGGAAGGAAAGCCATATATCGTTTCGCCTGAAGCAGCATTATCATAATCAAATGGTTTATACCAGGAGCTTTCCAGCTGATAGCTGCCATATTTACCATCTATAATGTCCTGGGCTACTGCTGCACATTCTGCATATTTGCTTTGCCCGATGTAAACTTCCGCGTTCAGGTACAGGCGCACCAGCAAAGCCGCAGCCCCGCCTTTGGTCCACCGGCCAATACCCGCAGCACCAAGATCCTGCCTGACAGGTAAGCCGGGAATAGCATCTTTCAATTCCTTTTCAATAAAATTGAATGTTTCTTCAGGGGTAGCCTGGGGAGGCATTCCTGTTTCACCTTTTACCTTGGTTACCAAAGGTATATTCCTGTACAGATCAAAAGCCCTGAGATTAAACCAGGCTCTGAGGGTTTTAAGCTCCGCAATAAAATCAGCTTTCTCGGCTTCTGTGATATTTACTTTATTAATATCAACAGCTTCTATGTCTTCAAGCGAATTGGTCGCCAGGCTTATGCCCTGGAACAATGCGTTCCACATATCGCTGGTATAATCATCCTGTATGGTCCAGGTGTGATAGTGCGCGCGCTGGTATTTTCCGCCATCAAACCAGTCCCCATCCCGGTTAGGCGTCATTAACTGATCTCCAGGTAGCTCCTGTGCATAAAACAGTCCGCCTCCCTGGATAGTCCAGTAAGCATGCTCGAAGGCACGTAAAAAATCCCTGATTACATCATCCCTTGTCTGAAGAAAATTTTCAGAAGTGATACGGTCGTATAAGGTTTCATCCAGTTTGGTACAACCCGCGAATAAAATCACAACTGCGCCATACAACGGGATGAAAAATTTATTGGTAAAATATTTCATGTGTTTATTTTTTATTGTTTTAATGGACACATGGAATAGCCAGGATAATCATGCTTTTGGGTATGAGCTTTATAACTCCGCAATTCATGGCTATTTCATATCAATAATGATTAAAAGTTTTAAAATTTCACCTGCAAGCCTATGAGCAATTGTGTGGTGGATGGATAATAAGAAAGAGATGTATTAACACCCGGCGCCAGCCCGTTTACCGAAACAGATTCTGGGTCGCCCGTAGTGAATTTTGTAAACGTGTACAAGTTCCTGGCAACACCGTATAACCGGATAGAACTGACCTGTTTTATGGGTGATTTGAAATTATACCCTACCGTAACGTTGTCAAGTTTGACATAATCCCCTTTTTCTAAGAAGTAATCCGAAAGTGTGGAATAGGTTTCGGGGTTGGTAAGCGCAGCATATTTTCCATCTCCATACGCCGACTGTAATACATTGGCGCCGCCCTGTGTAACAGGAGTACCAATATAAAATGCAGTGGTATTGAATATATCATACTTAAATGCTCCTCTAAAGAAAACAGAAAAATCTAACTTTTTATAAGTAAATGTATTGCCCAGACTGGCCGTGTATAAAGCCAGTCCGTTGCCTACAA
>DAOLFI010000142.1:0-7449 GCA_035326385.1 Niabella sp. | reverse complement strand
AGGCTGTCCGGATCGGAAGAAGTGCCGCAGGGTACGATGGTATCGCGACAGGTAATCTGCGGCCCCAGTTTATCCTGCACGCGGATGCTGCCTGTACAAAAATTGCCGGTGGTAATATCTCTGATACGCACCATAAGTACGCGATCCACATGACTGCAATTCACCGTGTCGCCCGCCGGTTGTCCGCCAATCAGGATGTCCACTTCTTTTGGGCCGGGGCAATCATCGGGATGTTCCAGCATCATGTCCGGCGTCACTAATGCATAGCCGTTTTGCTCGATGGATACATTCACCAGGTCGTTGCAGTTGAGCACGCATTGCGCCCTCGCCGACGAGGCGGCAAACAAAAAAAACAGTATGAATAAAAAAGGGAAAGCCCGTTGAAAAAACGGTAAAGCGGTGTAGTGTTTCTTAGGGATTTTCATCTTAAAAAACCGATTGTAGCAGTCGGGCAGGGCCGAATGCGGTGATTACAATTTGTTACTCAAAAACAATGGGTGTAAGGATGGGAAAAGAATGCGCGTTTTCGATAAAAGCATTGACTATTAAGCCGTCAAATATTTTGCCAAGTTTTAATGTGTTGGAGAAAAGAGAAATAAAACAGGAAGGTAGTTTTAGGATTTCACCGCATTTAAACAACTAGCGTGGGCATTAAATTTAATGCCCACGCTCTGGCTAATAGAGGGGAGATTATTCTAATCTTTCCAGCCGCCACAACTTTCCAGAAAGGTCTACGAAAGCTATCAAGCCAAAATCGGAATTAAGATATGTCTCAATTGTTAGTGGATATTTATCTCCATCTCTTCCTACAATTGAGACCATCTTAGGCTTTTGATAAAACACATTCCTGAAAGTTTTTCCCAATATTTCAATTTGGCTTACTCGAGCGTAACTAGTATTGGAAGTCAGATTGTCATTTTTAAAATCAAAATAAAATACAGAATAATAGCTTGAAGGTTGGTAATATTTGGAAAGCCCAACACTCAGTTCGTTTGTTTTTATAAACTCTTCATTCGATAAAAATGGAACAGGGTTTTTAATCCTTGTAACTAAATTATAATCTATTTCAAAAGTTGAAGATTTCAAAAGTAAAAAATAACTTTCACTAACCCAGTTATGGATCAATCGCAATGTGTCGTTTCCTTTTATATCACAAATTCTTGATGCTATTTGCTTTGGGAAATGTGAAGAGAATAAATACGATATTGTAAACTCTTCAAAATTTCCTAACGAGTCAACAAAAACAGCTTTGCTTTTTCCCTCATAAGGCTCTATATAACTTCTTTTCAGCCCGTTGTCAAGAAAAACTGTATCTGAGTTTATAGTTGTTGGACAATCATAAACATTATAAAATCCTTCCTTTTGACAAGAAAAAAAGAAAACTAATAAGGTTATCAATAAACTAAAGTTAGTATACATTTTATTTTCTAATTTTTTATTAATTTTTCAGTAAAATAATTTCCTTCATTATCAAAAATTCGGAAAAAGTAAACACCCTGTAAAAAAGTATCTAATTTTATTGTAATACTAAATGTTTCACTATTTAAACCTATTGATTCCTTTTTTATTAATTTTCCCAAAGCATCGAAAATATAATAAGTTAATTCCTTTGCATCATGTTCATTTATTTTTACATGAACATAATCTTTGAAAGGATTTGGATACAGGGAATATAATTTATTATCAGCATTGGTTAAATTCAAAATCTCGTCGCCATTTTCATCTATAAAACCAGGACTCGTTTTCGCAATAATACCATGAACATATACACATGAAGTAATATCTTGAGAAGTTACTGCATCGCAAGAAAATAAACCTGCACTTCTATTTTCAGTAGGATATATAGAACAGTACTCTATTATTTCACACATACCTTCAGTTCTTTGAAAGTAGCATTTATTAAAATCAAACTGCTCACTTTCCAAAACTTCTCCTGTTTCGACGCATACTGTGTTGAGAAAACAATTCGGTGCAAATTCGTTTATTTGTGTAGGACAATCAGGTTGATCCGGATCTTCATCAGGTGGGAGGGTATTGCAGGGTGCTTCCTTTACTGTGCTAACCCAAACAGGGCCTGGTATTCCTACAACTGTTGGGAAATAACATCCCGCTTCAAATAAGCAAAAACCTTCTCTTTGACTAGGAGTACTGCTGGAATAGTCCACATATTCTGTTGCCCAGGCCGCTTCAACTGGGAAAACATCTACGCATGTACCTAAATTTGGATTATTATTACACGGTGATGTAATACAGCCTCCTCTTATACTCCCGCCTCCTTTACATGGCTCTTGCTGATCATTTGGAAAATACTGAAAATCAAATGAATTTTCTGCAGTTTGGCATTCTATTCCATCGCAAGTTTTACATTTAAAGCCACCTACAATTACTCTGTAATTTCTATCAGCCACATTTACCGCGTTATAAGGATCTCCTACAAACCTGTCAGTGTATTCTCTTAGATAATCAGAATTCCAAAAACACGCATCTACTCGCTTTAAAAAATCAAATGAAAAGTTATACTCACAACCTTGATCGGTTAATATATGAGCCATATAAGTGCCTTCCTCGTCAATATCCAATCTGCCGGCATTAGGACCATTTATCGTATAAAAACTGGGGTTACCTCCATAACCGGAATCCGCCCACGGTGCAACACCAACTCTACAGAAAGATTTTTGTCCGTTGTATTTCCAACCACTGGGTCCGCTCCAAGTTATAATAAAATCTTTTGGTCGCGGCGGAGCAAGCCAATCCAACACATCGAAAAGAGATAAATAAGAATTGGTGAAATCCCACCAATCAAGACACGGATCTACTTGTCTAAATGCGAAAAAATCTTCGATAGGACACCCACATTCCATATCTTTACAAATTCTTGCGACTCTCCCACATGCATCAGTAGCTTTGACACAATAGCGCCCTGCTTTATTAATATCAATTCTATCTGAATTTGGAAAAGGACCGGTTCCCGAAGGCCCTGTCCAAGAGTAACTTATTATACCCGGACTCCAGGATTCTACTCTTAAAGAGCCATGTCCCGAGCTGCAAGGTATAATATCTTCTATCGGGAAAAATATACCTACTCCTTCTCCTTGAAGCTCACATATCGGCACAAAAATAGTTTGGGTAGTAGCGCATCCTCTTGAATCAATCACTGTGACAGTATGATCCCCAGATGCTAAATTATATACGGTCTGAGTATTTTCCCCGTTTTCCCATTGAATTGTGAAAGGTGGATCAATTCCAATTATATCAATTGTAATAGCACCTTCGCCCGTTGCGCCAGTCCATGGTTCATCGGGTGGATCTGTATAATAAGCTGGTGAAATATTTTTAACGACTATTTGGGGGCCTCTTTCTCCTACATCTACTGCTATTTTTTTTTGACATCCATTTACTCCATCGACAATAGTTGCTGTATAATTACCTGCGGGGATGTTACTCAAATCCTCTGTTGTAGCTCCATTACTCCAAATATACTGGAAGGGAGGAGTCCCTCCTGAAATATCAATATCAATCTCCCCTCCTTCGCCAGCAGTGCAGGCATCTGTGGTTGCAGCATGTACATTAATATTAGGATGACTATCAACTTGAAAATTTCTTACTAAAGAGCAAAAATTTGCCCCAGTAATGGTTACTCTATAACTTCCCGAAGCCAGATTAATGATACTTGGTTGATTTCCTCCATTGTTACTCCAATTGAATGTATGAGGAGAATTGGCCGCAGTCATTTGTAAAAAAATGCTCCCATCTTTATCTCCCCGACAGGTTTCATCGTGAATAATAATATCGTCTATTTCTGGATATTCTAAAGGATAAAGCGTAAAGTTAACCGTTGTATAAGGGCATTCCATCAAAGTAACTGTGTAATCACCAGGAGGTAAATAATAAACTTGTTTATTTCCTGGAATTTCATCAAAAATTAAATCCCCGTAAAAATTAGAGTTAGCTCCAAAAATCTTCCTCTGGTATCTGACTCTATACGGGAGATTTATGTGACCTGTAGTGTGGATAATTATTGTTCCATTTGCGACAAAATTCCCACTAACTTCACATGGCTGTTGTAAAATTTCTACACTAAATGAAACATCAGGCAATTCCTCTATTATTTCAAATTCAGCTACCTCTTGTTGTCCACATCTATCTTCTACTGTTACGGAATATATTCCTGGTTGAAGATCGGTAATTTGAGAAAAGGCAGGACTGCCTCCCATTATTTGAGAGATACCATTACTCCATTTAAAATTATAAGGAGGACCATACCCTCCTGACCCTTCTGCGGCTAACGAGCCGAGACGATCACAGTTCGCGTTTACTTTTTCCTTTAAAGAAATTATTATTTCCGGACATGGATTTGCCTCAGATGTCAAAACGTGTTCTCCTGATTGTGTACATCCATTGGCATCGGTTATTGTTACTGAATAAGTCCCTGACGTAAGATTATTAATGAAACTAAAATTCCAGTTATGTTGCCAGTTGTAATAATACGGTGGAGTACCTCCTTGAGGCAATGCAATGAGCAGCCCGTCGCATCCAGCAACACATGTTGGTTTTTTCTCTGAAAATTCAATATTATTAATGCTAGCGACCTCTATTGTTACTATTTTGGATAACTTACAATTGGTGGATGAATTAGTAACAATCATTTTGTAAATACCCGGAAAGCCTATAAATGGATTCTGATTAGAAATAAAAGTGTTATTTTCGTCATAAAATTCCACATATGTATTTGAGGAAGTAATTTCTATAGCTCCTGTACCATTTGGATTACATGCGTTGGTAATAGACATTTTTACGTCTGTCAAAGAGTTATCAGGAACAAAGAAGTCTTTCCCTTCAACATAACCACATTCAGCTGTTACTGTTACAGAATAAATACCACTTGCAATGTTTTTAATATCTTTAGTTGTAGCCCCGTTGCTCCATTGGTAGCTTAGTATATTTAGATCAGTCTGCACAATGAGTTCTATTTCACCGTTATTTTGACAATCCTTCGCTGACGTAATATTTTCTGTTAAAATCAAAGGAGCATCAGGGTCTATGCCACCAACCCAGCCTTGATCCCGCGCTTTGCAACCGTTTCCATCTGTAACGGTCACGGCATAAAGATCATAATTTAAGCCATTAATGGTCTGATCATTTTTATCGTTTCCAAAAATTGACCATTCAATAGTAATGGGATCTGTACCTCCGGAAAACTCTACTGATGCGGTACCATCATTTCCATTGCAGGCCGGAGTTGTAGAAACCGTAGCCTGAACAGGGTTTTGTTCACAAACAGACGGAACTATTTCAATACAGGCTACATCATAACAACAATCGTCATAAGATGTAACTGTTACACAATAAAGACCAGGCGAAAGGTTTGTACGATCCTTGGTTATTAAAGCGGCATTCAAATCACTCCATGAATATGAATAATTACCTGGTTCTGAAGTGATTACGGTTATACTGCCGTCAGGAAAGTTTGGTTCATCAGGAAGAGAGGTATTTTGTATAATAAGGTTTTCTATTTCAAAACATGTAGGGGCTAAAATCTTATTTTGTGCATTCTTATCCGTATAATAATTCTTTTGATTTTGCTGATTATCTACACAACAGGTTTCGCTTGTCAGCCTAAAGCATCGAGTTGCTGAGCACGTCGTTGGGGATGAAGAATCATAAATTGTAACACAGCGCTTTGCGCCTTCTTCTAACTGAATTAAACCAGGCCCCTGAATCCCATTATCCCACAAAAAAGAATAAGGAGAAATACCACCCTCTCCCTTAACAATCAAAGTTCCATCAAATCCACCGGGGATTTGAGGCAACGAACAATAAGCTATATCAATAGTTAAATTCGTACAACCTTCAGAGACTCCTATTTCAAAACAATCAGTACCCCCTTCGCATTCAATTAGATCATTTTTATGAACAAATTGTGGCATCCATTCAACACAAATAGTGGTATGCTCTGGGTAATTACTTAATAAAATTTGGATACCATTTACATCTACTAAAGGAATTAATCCGCTCTTTGTAGTTGTGTTTTCATATGTTTCTATGACATCATTAGGCGGAGTAATAATAACTTTGTATTTAATTGCCGAAAGTAGTGCTCCTTGTTTATTTTGTAAAACTGAAAGCATTAAAGCGTTATCATCCTGCCAAAGTCCGGCTTCCGGACAATCAAATTCAATACACCTTTTCAAATTTGCTCCACATCCGTTTACCATAGCATCTGGTTCCCATGGGGTCACCTCTAAACATAACCTATCGCCAGGCACCATCGTTTTTATATAATCCTCTACATTCTTGGAAACAAATAGAGTCCGTGGAGACGTAGGTAGGTAGGGGGTAGCTAAAGGCGGATAACCTGGCAACGTAACTAATGTTGCATCTCCAATAAGAGCTCCATTAAGCGTCAACGCATAAGAAACGGTAAAATCAGGCATTTCATCAGCAAAAAAACCATAAACACTTCCGGGTTCTGCTTTTTCAGGCGTTTCTATTATAAAATTAAAAGAGGAATTAAAGTTGCTGCCATTGTTATTATTAGAAATTTTCACAGTAGGACAACTAAGGCACTCAGCTCTTGTAAAAAGAGGTTCGGTCTCTACTACCCCCAATGAATGATATTCCCATTGAAAACAATACTCTCCATTCTGGCAATCTTCATCAACTTTATATATGTTCGTAGGATCTTTAGCATCTTCTATGCACTCTGCTACATCAAGCACTGCAAATATCAAAGTTAATACGACATCCTTAGGCTTAGGCCATTTAGGACCATTCTTTTTAATTGGAACTAATGGGGCTATCCATTCATGCCCGTCATCTTCAAACTCAGAACTTATACATTCGATAAATGTTGCTAACTCATCGTAACACCCGTTTGTAGATTCTGTAGTAATATTTTCAAAAAAATCTGAAAAATCGTATTTAAACTCCATGTCATTCATAAAAACCATAGAGCTAATGCTATTCACCAAAGAATTTACAATATCAGATTGTTGTGAAGTCTGGTTTACATTAAAAGTATATAAGCTTTCTACTATTGTACTTAAACTAAGCGTAGTTAGTTCGTTTGGATCAATACCCACGTGGGTTGCCGCCGCTGCCCAATCAAATACTAAACTATCGCTGCGATACATAGTCATGTATTTACTTCGATTAAGTAAATACTCTTGATATTTATGAGGGAAAAACTCCGAAATTGCAATTTGACGCTTTGCCTCTGCTATTTCAAATTGTCTATCTACAATTTCTCCGAAATATTTGATGCTGGGGTCAAAAGGTAAGTAGTGAATATTTAATTCTATATTTTCCGGGTGCTCGGTTAAAAGTTTTACTAACATTCTTTGTTCCAAAACAGAAGAAAGTCCAATAGAAAGTCCATAAAGATCAAACTTTAAAGTTTCTGAATTTGTCAGTTCATTTTCTATCCTTTCTCGAAGAGGGTAACTATGC
>DAOLFI010000141.1:0-7459 GCA_035326385.1 Niabella sp. | reverse complement strand
ATTTCAAACCTGAGGGCCTGCCGGTAATAAAGCAATGCCTTTTGATATTCCTTCCTTTTAAACCAGTAATCCCCCGCCACCACATAGCTGTTGTAATAGCCTGGGTTTTGGGCTACAATACTGTCCGGCACTATATTGCCTCCGTCTATTGCCAATTGTTTGTTCTTTCTGAAAGATTCAAACCTTTTGAATTGAGGCGTATAAATAAAGCTGTCCGCTGCAACATTCAGATCAGCTTCATATACTTCATGGTTCAGCTTCATTCCTTGTAACGCAAATATCTTGTTAAGGTCATAGCATACAAACTGTCCCATTTGCCAGGGCGATGCAGATACCCATACCCGCAGCTTTTGCGGTTCAAAAACAACTGCATGGTGAGCGATGAACTGATTCACAGCTTTTTCGTTGCCCAAACCGATATCTGCATTATCCAGCCCTTTATAATCCCGTAAAATATTGATGGTTTTTTGAACAGTATTCTTTCCGTTTTGCTGCAATAGCTGTGCAAGCCTTTGATAACGGTAAACAGAGGCACTGTTTTCGCGCTGCTCTTTATTGGGTTTGCTGCTCCAGAAATCATTGCTTTGAAAGTGATTGGTGCAGAGTATTTCATTTTTGTTAGGGTCATATATGGCCAATGAGTCCGGTGTTTTTTCAATGACCACCGCTTTATTATCTGTTGCTGAACCCACCAAAAAAGACTCGCTTACAAACATCTTTCGTCTTTTGGCAATAGTGATGGCCTCTTCAATATTTTTAGCATACTGTACAATTTCTCTGGCTACCAGGCTTACCGGGGTAGCGGATCCTGAAGGGATACTGCTTTTCGCCGCGTTAATAGTAACAGTCAGGCCCTTTTCATTCATGCCGGAAACCACTCCAATAAAGCCACCCCAGGTGATACTCATGAATTTGTAACCCGCAGAGGGGTTTACAAATTCAACGATCTTATTCTTTGCAAAATCATCGCCCACCCAAAAGTCAAAATTCCGCCCTATGATCATTGTACTGTCCTGCGAAGCGCTGCCCCAGGTACCAAAAGAAGTACAACCCACCAGCATCATGTTTTGTAATGCGTGGCCAATATCATGCGCGGAATGGTAATTCAATATACGTGAATATTTTGTGCCGATATATTTGTATCCTTCCGATGCTGATTGTGATACACCGTATATTTCCTGCTTGTACTCGTCTGTTACATGTTCCGGCAGATGGCGGTTAAACCAGCCGATAAAATATTTTAAAAAATGCAGGTAAAATTCAGACGGGATCATTTTACTGATCTGCGCACTAAAATAGTCTTCCTGCTTTTTTACCAATTCCTCGCTCAGCTTACCGTTTATCACACCACGATCAAAAGGAGCGCCTTCCACGTACATTTCATATAAACCCGAATTGCTTTTTCTAAACCAGCTGTTATTAATAGTGTATAGGCCGGTATCAGCCTGCTGCCGCTGCAGATCCAGTACTGACAGGTCTTTCACCACAGGCGGATTAATTTTTGAAACCCATACCATGTATAAAAATAAAATGCCAAAGAGCAATATAATTACTCCCATCACCCTTAAAAACCTTCTCCAAAAACGTTGGCTCATTCTTTTTGTTATTTAATAATAATGTACAATATCAGGTGTATGGCTCCAACCATAACGTACATCGTACTTCGTACATCTAACATCGTACATTTCTTTACGCCTTTCTTATCTCTTCCACCAGCCCTTCATTGCCCAGCAGCATTACACAGGTAAGCACAGCGCTTAGTGAAGTGCCTAAAATGCCATGCAAATTTAAATTCTGGCCTGTTAAAAACAGGTTAGGAATTTTAGTACGCGGGCTTATCATTGTTTTAAGCGGATCATGATAGTCCTTTTCTATTCCATACATACTCCCCGTGGCATCGCCAATATAATCACGGTTGGTAAGCGGCGTAGAAGCATATATGCTTTTAATATTTTTCACAATTTCCGGGAAACGTTCATCTACCAATTCCAATAATTGGCGGGTCTTATGTTCTTTAAATCTTTCATAATCTGTGCCCCGGTTAGCCTCCTTCCCTACGCGGTTATAAGTACCTGACCATTGTGCCACCTCCTCAAAACGCATAGGCGTCAGCAGTGATACTGTTGCAGCAAAACCTTTATTTTGTTTATCTTCTGTAAAATATAATCCATAGCCCATGGGCCAGCTATCGGGTGTATAGTGATTCAGGTTCCACAATTGTCCTTCCCTGTGATAATAGTAATTACATTTTTCGTAAGGGATTGTTTTTCCCTTTAAAACAATATGCACCGAAAAGGAAGAAACACCCTGTTGCAGGTTATCAATGCGTTTCCGGTATAAACCTTTTAAAAGCGAGGATCCGGTAATATGCAATGTAGTGGCCGGATTTATATTCGATATAAATTGATCACCATACACTTTATTCCCTTTTTCCGTTTCTACATAAGAAATACGACCTTTTTCTTCTGCAATTTTTTTCACCTCGCAATTGCGAATGATTTCACCACCGTTTTTCCTGAGGTTTGCCGCTAATATTTTCGCGATCTGTGATCCTCCGCTCACGCATTTCCAACTACTTTCAATATAACTGTTAGTAATTAAAGCATGAATATGAAAAGGTGTTTTACCGCTGTCACCGGCATATAAAATATTGTTGCCCGCCAGCACTGCCTGTAACTTCTTATTAGACGTAAAAGAGGCAATTACTTCCCGGGCGCTTTGATTATTTCCTTTGTAGGCTATGTCCTCTCCAGCTTTCAAAGTAAGGTTGTATAAAGGATAAGAGGCACAAACTTCTTTTATCCTTTCGCAGTAGGCAACAATATGCTGCACTTCTTCCGGAAAATGTTTTGTAAGATTTTTAATGAACGCCTTATATCCTTGTGCCTGGCAATAAATGGTGGTATCGCTTCCTATCAGCACTTTATCAAAACACTCATTCATTCTTTCCAGCTTTAGTTGATCCATCAGTCCCACATATTTAAATACCTGGTGAAGATTCTGCCCTTTCTCTAATCCACCAATATAATGTACACCGGTATCAAAAACCTGTTTATCTCGTGCAAAGGTTTGCAGGTTGCCGCCGAACTGTTTGTTTTTTTCCAGTACGCCTACTTTTTTACCGTGCATAGCAAGGATGTTCGCACATAACAATCCTCCGAGGCCGCTGCCGATTATTACAATATCATATTTTTCGGGTTGATGCATAGTAATTACAGGCAAAAATCGCGGAAAATACTTATTCTGATTTTAACAAATTCTGGTTTATAATGTTATTAGCTTTGTATTTCACTGAAGTACTCTATTTATACTAAAAATAAAAAGGATAATGATGCAGAAATTAAGATTATTGATAGCCGCTATATTGATATTTGCCGCTAATACTTCTTTTGCCCAATCTCAGAAAACAGAAACTTTTGAGGTTTCAGGCAATTGTGGTATGTGTAAAAAAACAATTGAAAAAGCGGCCAAAGATGCCGGAGCTTCGTTTGCCGACTGGAATAAAGATTCCAAGATACTTACTGTAAAGTATAAAGCTAAAAGCACCGATCTTCCAAAAATACAGCAGAAGATTGCAGAGGCCGGCTATGATAATGCAGGTGTAAAAGCTTCTGACAAAGCCTACAATAACCTTCATGGCTGCTGCCAGTATGATAGAACGGCTAAAAAAGAAGTTGCTGATTAGGTAGGTCCCTCCGGGGGCTGATCGGCCCTTTTTATCACCCATACCACATTAGAAGTATATTTTGTATCGTCAATACGCTGCAAATGCGCTTCTTTTTTTGTTGCAATGGCTTCTATATCCCTGCCCGAAAGAAAATGCAGCTTGGTAGTTGTTTTATTGAATGAAAAGATTTTGGTTGAAAAGAACTCTGTGAGCCGGGTACCTTTATGTTTTTCCTTCAGGTCGGCATCGCCATCACGAATGATCAGTACTCCTCCAGTCAATAAACTATCTATAGCGTTCTCAATTACTTCCTGTTGTAAGGTTGTCGGCAGGTAATGCAGTACATCGCTGATAATAATCCCATTATATTTTTCGAGTGGAAATGTTGCAATATCCCCGCAAACGAAATTTACCGCTTCTGTTCTGCTAAAACAGCGTTGGGCCGTTGCGATCTTTTCTTCGTCATAATCTACCCCGGTAAAATTCCGTTTCCCCTGGCTGGCCCAATGCAAAGTATAGCTCATAAAGCCATAACCACAGCCCAGGTCTAAAAAATCTCCTTCCTCCGGCAAAAGTTCATGAAAGGGCTGGTAATACTTTTCAAGTCTTAGCTTGATCTTTAAATACCATTCCAGCACCGGACCTTTATAAATATAGTTAAAGAACAGGTGCTCTTTAAAGTAGGCTGGTGTTTCCAGCTCTTTGGTCAATGCTTCGTGCTGCTGTTTAAAATACCTGGAAATAGCTTTCGTCCTTTCCTGGTAAGTATGGCCCCAGCTCAGATCATCAGCTTTAATACGGGGCAGGTATTTAGCAGTAATGGGGCCGTTCTTCAGCAAAAAGTCTCCCTTGCTCATGGTATAACCTAAACCGTGAAACAGTACGGGCACAATATCCAGCTTTAATTGGTCTGCCAGGTAAAATGCTCCTTTATGAAAACGTTTCATGGGTGGGGAGGAGGTTCGCGTACCTTCAGGAAATACAGATATGGAATAACCTTCCCGCACTTGTGTGTTTAACAGCTCCACGCTGCTTTCTACACCGTTGGCAACTGGATAAAAATCGGCCATTTTTATGGCCCATCCAAAAACAGGAGAGTTCCATACCCATTTGTTGGTAAGCAATATCAGCCTGGGGTTAAGCATTGCCATTTGCAAAATATCCAAAAAAGACTGGTGATTGGCAACTACTACAGCGGGCTTCTCAAAATTTTCGTGTTCGGGGTTGATCTGCTGCTTTTTAAAATTCCCCATGATGTATAATACCGACATGCAGAATTTAGACAACAAATAATGATATACATATTTACCTTTTTTTCTTCCTAATATGTTCAGCCTAATCAAAAAAAGACCAATAAGTGTAAGCAGTACACTTACAAAACCAAAGTAAAAAAAAGAGAAAACAGAGCGGCTCCAGCTCCATAAGGTCCATGGATGAAAGCCTTTGCGCACACGGTTTCTGATCACTAAAGAAAAGAAGAACGGTATTAGCACCTGCGACATGATCACCACGCAAAGGATACCTGTAACAGAGATAAAAGCGATAGACCTTAAAGCAGGGTGTTTCGCAAATATCAATACGCCTAAGCCTGCCATGGTAGTTATGGCAGACAACAAAATAGAGGATTTGTAGGAAGCAAGATTTTTCTTGCCGGTTTTGTATTCGTTTACCAGCCCATCCATAACAAACAGGCTGTAATCATCTCCCAGCCCGAATATTAAAGCAGAAATGATGATATTCACAATATTGAACTGTATATTAAAAAGGGCCATAATGCCTAGTATCCATATCCAGCTAAAAAGCATCGGGATAAAGCACATAAGCATCAGCTCTATTCTTCCATAAGTTAAAAACAGTACAACCGCAACAATGATAGAAATGGTCCAGGCAATATGGTTAAAGTCATCATTCACCATTTGTGTAAGCCGGCTGGTAAGGTATTGCCGGTCTAAAACCGTGGCTTGAGGCTGTTTTTCGATAGCAGTAATAACCTGTTGCTTATATTGCTCAGGTACTTTGATCAACGTAACCACCGAGGCCGTGCCTCCCTTTTCGGTAATATAATCATCTAAAAAGCTGTTCCGTAAAGCCTGCAGGTCATTCAAAGCAACAGGCTGGTATGCCTGGCTGATCAATTCCTTAAAGCTATTGACACCCTCCGCTGTAAACCCGGCCGCCGGCGCTATAACGGCGAGGTTTTGTAATATCTGCTGCTTTTTCTCCTGTGTCCAGTAAGCGTTCCACCGGGCTATCCGTTTTTGTTGCAGGCTGTCTGACATAAACAGGTTAGCTACGCCTGAGCTGGTATTAATAAGCCCTTTGCTTTTTAAAAGATCAACCTCATTCTGAAGCGCTTCATTTCTTTGCAAAGTCTCGTCCACGTCATTTCCTTCGCTTATAATGTAGACAGATTTTAAAGCCGCTCCGCTAATGCCGTTCAGTTTATGCTCTGCTGCTTTAAGCTTGTCCGACATATAGTTCAGCCGCATCATATCCGGCTCAAACGAAACCTTGCCGGCAAACTGGTAAAGAACGATCGTAATAATAAAAATACCAGCAACTAGCCATTTATTTGACTCTATCCTAATAGAAGAAATTCTGTCAAGCCAGGAATGTCTCAATTCCGTTTTATGTGTGGAGCTGATAAAATGCGGTAAGAATATAAGAGAGCAGGAAGCCGCGCCGATAAGGCTGAAGCCGGCAAACAGACCCAGGTCTTTCAACATATCTGATGCCGCATATTGCAGGCTGAAAAAGCCAAGAATAGTAGTGATGCTGCCAATGGTTAGCGGGAAGGAAAGATCTTGAATAACCTTTTTAATATCACCGGTATGCCGGTAATGATTGAACACATGCAGCGAGTAGTTAACAGCTATTCCCAGGACTATAGATCCTGTGCCTAATGCAATTACAGAGATGCTGCCCTTAATAAACCAGATGGCAGCAAGCGCAAATGAGGCGCCATAGATAACCGGTACCAGGATAAGCAGCGGCGCACGTTTCCGTTTAAAATAAAAACCCAGGAAAACGACCAGGAATAATACGGTAACGCCTTGTGTAAGCAGGGTGTCCTTCCGTAATTGTGCCGCGTTGTTCTGAGATACTACTGCCGCGCCAAAATACTGTGTGCTGATATTAGAAAAGCCTTTCTGCTGCAACGAGTCAATAACAGTATCAATAGCTTTAAAAAGATATTGGTTTTTACCGGTATTGCCTGCCGGGTAAGCCGGAGTAATAAACAGCATCAGGGTTTTCTTATCCTTTGTAACAAAATGATCCTGATGAAGTGTGAAATTATCTTCGTATTGCAGCTGCTGTAATTTTTGTAATGCCAGGAAAGAAATTCCGGAAGGGTCTTTCAATACAATATTTTTAACAGGCGTGGCAGTAGGAATTCCTAAGATAGAACTGCTGCGGCGGAGGGATTTTGCCAGCTCTTCCGGCTGCAGTAGCGTATCTATTTTATGATAATCACTTTCTTTTAAAAAAACGGGAAGATGGTTTTGTATCGTTTCAAAAAGTGAATAGGTAAATGCCTCGTCAATTTTATACCGGAGATTCTTAATATAAGGTTTTGCATCCTGTTGCAGATGTTCTGCAAATATATCTGCATAGGCTGTTAGTTTTTCGGGGTCCGTAAGGGTGCTATCTCGCAGAGAAACCATCACCACCAGCTTGTCTGCAAACTTGGAGTTTTCAAATACCTGCGTGAGCTTCTCTGTTTTTTTATCTTTCGGGATGATGGCATAAACATCTTCAATAAATTTAACCCTGAATGCAAAAAAAACGAAT
>DAOLFI010000140.1:0-7465 GCA_035326385.1 Niabella sp. | reverse complement strand
TTTCATACATCCCTGTGTCTGCCAAATTTGGTGGCGCTACCGGTAACTTTAATGCGCATCATGTTGCTTATCCAAAAACAGACTGGATAAAATTCGGAAACCATTTCGTAGAGGAAGGGCTGGGATTGCAAAGGATGCAGTTTACCACGCAAATAGAACATTACGATAACCTGGCGGCGCATTTCGATTGTATAAAACGGATCAATACCATACTGCTGGATCTGTGCCGTGATATCTGGACCTATATCAGCATGGAATACTTTAAGCAGCAAACCAAAGCAGGGGAAGTGGGTTCATCGGCTATGCCACATAAAGTAAATCCTATTGACTTTGAGAATGCAGAGGGTAACCTGGGTATAGCCAACTCCCTGCTGGAGCATCTTTCGGCTAAGTTGCCTGTGAGTCGCCTTCAAAGGGATTTAACGGATAGTACCGTGCTGCGCAATATTGGCGTACCTGTTGCCCACACTATTATTGCTATTAAAAGTATAGAAAAGGGGTTAGGTAAACTGGTGCTGAACGAAGCGGCTTTAAAATCAGACCTGGAAGGTAACTGGGCCGTAGTTGCAGAGGCTATTCAAACTATTCTGCGCAGGGAAAAATATCCTAATCCTTATGAGGCTTTGAAAGATTTAACAAGAGGTAAAGAAGGAATTACCAAACAGTCTTTACACAAATTTATCGGCTCTTTAAAAGTGCCTGCTGCAATAAAGGCGGAACTGAAGAAAATTACGCCGCATAATTATACAGGTATAGCAGCGAAATATTAATTACGAAAAATATCTTGTAGCTTAATAGCCAGTTCCGGAAATACGGAGCTGGTAATACTTTAAATTGATGAAAAGCGGGTCGATAAATTCGTACCTTGACCTCCGATTTCCTGACTATTTATGTATCTCGCTTGTAAAATGAAACTCAATATCAGAGTTATTACTGATCTCGGTATTCAGGAACCATTCGCTTTGAGCCAGGTACACCGGGTGCCCGTCTTTGTCTTCGCCGGTGTTGGCCAGCTTAAATTTTGTAAAGTCATCTAATTTTTTAGCATCCTTACTGGTGATCCAGCAGGCTTTATAAAACGGCAACGCACGAAACTCAACAGACGCTCCATATTCATGTAATAACCGGTATTGTATCACTTCAAACTGCAGCTCGCCCACGCAGCCTATAATTTTTTTGGTGCCTCCAAATTGTGTGAAGAGCTGTGCTACACCTTCATCTGTTAATTGTAATAAACCCTTTTCCAGCTGCTTGGTTTTCATCGGGTCTTTATTAATTACTTCTTTAAATATCTCTGGTGAAAAAGAAGGAATGCCTGTAAAATAAAAATCTTCGCCTTCTGTAAGGGTATCGCCTATCTTAAAATTGCCCGTGTCAAACAAACCAACCACATCGCCGGCATAAGCATCTTCAATCACGCTTTTGTCACGCGCCATAAATGAGTAAGGATTGCTGAAGCGCACCTCTTTGTCCAGTCTTACATGGTGAAAATATTTATTACGCTCAAACCTGCCGCTGCATACACGGAAAAATGCGATGCGGTCGCGGTGCTTAGGATCAAGGTTGGCATGTATCTTAAATACAAAGCCGCTCAGCTTAGGTTCTTCCACATCTACTTTACGTGCATTAGTTTCGCGACTTTGCGGGGTAGGAGCAATACGGATAAAAGTATCCAGCATTTCCTTCACGCCAAAGTTATTAATGGCGCTTCCAAAGAACACCGGAGATACTTTTGCTTTTAAATAATCATCTGCGTTCAGCTCACCATTTACGCCATCAACAAGCTCCACATCTTCACGTAAAATGGCAGCGTCAGTTGCTCCTAATTTTTCATCCAAAACCGAATCATTGATATCGCTGATAGCAATGGCATCTTCATCATCAGCCTTGGTATTGGCTGTAAATAAGCGTAAGTTTTTATCATGCAGATTGTAAACTCCTTTAAAATCTTTACCGCTATTGATAGGCCAGGTCATTGGGTGCAGCTGAATGCTTAGCTCTTTTTCTATCTCTTCCAGCAGGTCGAAACGGTTTTTACCATCACGGTCCATTTTGTTAATGAATACAATCACGGGTGTATCACGCATACGGCACACTTCCATCAGGCGGCGGGTCTGATCTTCCACACCGTTCACGCTGTCCACTACCAGTATTACGCTGTCCACGGCTGTAAGCGTACGGTAGGTGTCTTCAGCAAAGTCTTTGTGGCCGGGCGTATCCAGTAGGTTGATCAAAATGCCATTGTACTCGAAGCTCATTACCGAAGTGGCCACGGAAATACCACGCTGACGCTCAATTTCCATAAAATCTGATGTAGCTGATTTCTTTATTTTGTTGCTTTTTACAGCGCCGGCTACCTGTATGGCGCCTCCAAAAAGCAGGAATTTTTCCGTCAGTGTAGTTTTACCTGCATCCGGGTGACTGATGATGGCGAACGTACGCCTTCTCATTATTTCGTCGTGAAACTTCATTGTGTATTTTCTTAAAAGGCTGCGAAGATATTATGATTTTGCGATTTAGGTATTTTTATGATACCCGCAGCATGTTTTATAGCATCTTCGTTGCCTGCCCGCCCGTTCAGACGGATGTCACTCACTTGTGCTGTTGTGCATATGCCATCAGCTTGGTCAATAGTCTATGAGCTATTGACTAAACCTCCATTTTCTTCAAACATTTCATAATATCAATGCCTTTTCCCAACACGGGCTTAAAAATATCCCCCAGCTTGGCTACACGCTTAGGGACCGTGTTAATATCAAACTGTGACGGGTGCAGGCCTTTTTTTACCTCTTTCCAGTCCAGGGGGGCAGATATTGTAGCGCCCGTTTTAGGCCGCACGCTGTAAGCGCTGGCTATGGTTTGCCCTTTCCGGTTTTGCAGGTAATCCACATATATTTTTTTGTTACCCCTTTTTTTAAGATTGCGTTCCAGCGTAGTAGTATCAGATAATATCTCTGTAACTTTTATTGCAGTTAAGTGTGCAAAGATTTTTACCTGCTCATAGTCGTATTTGTTGCCCATTGGCACAAACACATGCAGTCCCGACGCACCGGATGTTTTGCAATAGGAGGATGCACCACATTTGTCCAACACTTGTTTGGTGACCAGGGCGGTGTCTATTACCTGGTCAAATGTGCTTTTTTCCGATGGGTCAATATCAATGATCATATAGGTAGGATACTCCAATTTGTTAACAGTACTGTTCCAGGGGTTCATTTCAATACAGCCCAGGTTAGCCAGGTATAGAAGTGTTGCTTTGTCGTTGCAGATAATATAATCCACATTTTTTTGTGTGCTTTCTGAGTATATTTCTACAGATTCAACCCAGCCCGGCGCTGTATCACCGGCATCCTTATGATAGAAGCTGCTGCCCTTAATTCCATTGGGAAAGCGGTTCAGACTTTCCGGCCTGTTTTTTAAATACGGAAGAATATAGGTATGCATTTTTTCATAATAGTCAACCAGGTTGCCTTTAGTGTATCCTTCGTCTGGCCAGTATATTTTGTTTTGGTTGGTGAGCTTTACTTCTTTTGCCCCGGTCTTTACCGTGCGATTGTCTTCCCGGTTATTGACATGTTTAGGCGTTCTGCTTTTTGCTTCAGACTTTTTGTCTTTTACTTTTTTAATTGTTGCCATAGCTTTTTCGTTTTGCGGAATAGTTACTTCTTTGGCCGTTTTATCTATACGTATTCCCATAAATACAGGATGGCGGAAAATATGATCCTTTGTCAGCTCACTGAACTTTATATTGCAAACCAGTTCAGGCCGAACCCAGGTAGCCGGTGTATTTGTTTTAGGCGTTATATCAAATGGCGACTTTTTGGCAAGGAGTGGCTGTAACTGATCATACACTTCTGTTAGCGACTGCAGATCAAAACCAGTTCCCGTGTGCCCGGCATAAACCAGCTTTTTATCTTTATACCGTCCCAGTATCAACGCACCGAATTTTTTACGTGATCCGCGCGGTGCAGTGAAACCTGCAATAACTACTTCTTCGGTATTATGATGTTTTATTTTAAGCCAGTCGCCACTGCGCCTGCCATCTGAATAAGGTGCTGTGGCACGTTTGGCAATGATGCCTTCAAGATTATTTTCTTTAGCAGCATTAAAAAAATCAATGCCCCTCTGTTCTACATGCTCACAATATTTTACAAAATCATTTTCTGCCAACGCTTCTTTTAAAAGGTCTTTACGTTCGATTGTTGAGAGTGAGGTAGTGCTATGCCCGTTCAGGTAAAGCAGGTCAAACACCTGATACACTAATGGTATATCAGGATTTTCTCCAAAATGCTGCAGGGTCTGAAAGTCAGGCAGGTTGTTTTCGTTGTAAGCTACAATTTCACCATCCAGTATCATATCATGCTTCTGGTTTTGCAAAGCTGCTGCCACAGGAGGAAATTTTTCTGAAAAGGATAGTCCGTTCCTGGAGTATAACCTGAAATGACTTCCTATTTCAGCTATAGCACGGTAGCCATCCCATTTTATTTCAAAAATCCAGTCGGGGTCGTTGAAAGGCTGACTACTAAGGTTTGCCAGCATAGGGTGTATGAAATCCCTGAATTTTTTTTCTCCGGAATATTTTAGTGCATGATTATTTATATGCTTTGGTGCTTCAAGGACTTTTTTTTTACAGCAGCTTTTTTTGCTGCTTTAGCTTCAACAGCTCTTGTTACTTTTGATGTTTTGTTAGTGAGTTTTTCTGCATCGTATTTTGTTGCAACAGCATACTTATCTTTATGTTTGATCAGCAACCAGGCATTACCGGCATCTTCCGTGTGCATTTTTACAAGAGCAAATTCTCCTTTTAGCTTTTTACCGTGCAGGATAAATTTTAGGGAGCCGTTTTTCAGTTCATTCAGTAAAACAGTTTCCTCTTTTTTGCGTGCATCTTTTTGTAAAGCTTCGTAAGTACCTTCATCCCATATTTCCACTTCCCCTGCGCCATAATTGCCTTCCGGTATCGTTCCTTCAAACGTGCGGTAGTCATAAGGGTGATCTTCTACCATCATAGCAAGCCTTTTATCTGCAGGGTTCAGGGATGGACCTTTGGGTACGGCCCAGCTTTTCAGCACGCCTTCCATTTCCAGACGGAAATCATAATGAAGGCGTGATGCTGCGTGTCTTTGTACTACAAACCGAAGCTGTTTGCTGCCTTTTTTTACTTTTCCTGCAGGCTCGTTTGTAGACCCGAAATTTCTTTTGCTTTTGTATGTTGACAATGCAGGCATATTCTACGAGGCTTTCTTCTTTAGTGAGAGACTGGCTTTTAGTTGTTCCATGAGGTCTTTTGATTTAATATGCGCCACGCTCAGTTTGGGGGCTGCCACTTTTTTACCTTTTGCCTTTGCCTCTATTATTTTCATCAGTTTAGCAGAATAAGTGTTTTTATAGGCGGAAATGTCAAACTTTTCTGAGAGCTGATCGATTAAGGTAACGGCCATTTTCAGTTCGGCAGGTTTTACAGTTCTTTTAGGAATAGTAAGCTCCGATGTTTTTCTGATCTCTTCTTCATAACGTATCCGTTGAAACAACAAAATGTCATTGTAGGGCCTTAATATTCCTAATGCTTCTTTATTACGCATTACAAAGGTTCCTACTCCTGCCATTTGGGTTTTTTTCAACGCCTCCACTAAAAGGGTATAAGCTGCTTCACCATTTTTCTGCGGCTCTGAATAATAAGGCGTTTCGAAATAAAGGCTGTCGATCTCTTCTTCTTTTACGAAGCTGTCTATTGACAGGATTTTAGATTTCTCAGGACTGGCTTTCTCAAAATCCTTATCATCTAATACCACGTACTTCCCCTCATACTCATAACCTTTTACAATATTTCCCCATTCCACCTCCCTGCCTGTTTTTTCATTTACTCTTTTAAACCGGATGCGGCTGTGGTCTTTCTTATCCAGCATATCCAGGTCGGGATTACTTTCTTCTATTGCTGAATAGAGCTTTACAGGTATATTAACCAGCCCAAATCCGATAGCGCCTGTCCATATCGCCTTCATAGTTTAACTGATTTATTATTGGGTTATCTAAACAAAATTGATACCAAGGATTTTGTGTTAAATGCTATTCTGTATCTTAGTACCTATTGCCTTCACAAAAAACACAGGCATAAATACGTATGAAAAGAATGATATTAATTGTTATGGGGGTGATTTTTGGAGTGGGGTTATATGGCCAGGGCCCGGGCCCCGGTAACCCTGTTTTCCCCGGCTGGTATGCCGATCCTGAGGTGGCTGTGTTTAAAAAGAACTTCTGGATATTTCCTACTTATTCAGCTCCCTACGAAAAGCAGGTCTTTCTCGATGCCTTTTCGTCTAAGGACCTGGTCAGTTGGAAAAAACATGAAAAAATCATTGATACAGGCGCCGTAAAGTGGGCGCGGATAGCTATGTGGGCTCCCGCCATTGTGAAGAAAAATAAAAAATACTTCCTGTTTTTTGCAGCTAATGATATTCAAAGTGATAGTGAGTATGGAGGTATTGGTATTGGCGTTTCCAACAAACCATGGGGACCTTACAAAGATTACCTGGGAAAGCCACTGATTGATAAATTTTATAACGGGGCACAACCTATTGACCAGTTTGTATTTAAAGACAAAGATGGACAGTATTATATATATTACGGTGGCTGGCGCCATTGCAATGTGGCTAAACTAAACAAGGATTTTACAGGGTTTGTTCCTTTTGAAGATGGCTCGGTTTTTAAAGAAGTTACTCCTGAAAAGTATGTCGAAGGCCCATTTATGTTCATGAGGAACGGGAAATACTATTTTATGTGGTCAGAAGGGGGGTGGACCGGCCCTGATTATTGTGTTGCCTATGCTATTGCTGATTCACCTTTGGGTCCTTTTAAAAGGATTGGTAAAATCCTTGAGCAAAACCCGGCTATAGCTACCGGTGCCGGGCATCACTCAGTACTGCAAATTCCGGGAAAAGAAACCTATTACATTGTTTATCACCGCAGGCCTTTAGGCAATAAGGATGGAAATGCAAGGGTGGTTTGTATAGATAAAATGGAATTTGATAAAGATGGTTTTATAAAGCCGGTTATCATTACAAACGAAGGAGTAATGTTAAACAAAATAAAATAATTGTAATTGGTACAATTAATATTTTTTTTCTTTAATTTAGCGCACTTAAAATTTATGCTGCCATGTCTCAATACGATTATGTAATAGGAGTAGATTATGGATCGGACTCTGTAAGATCGGTTATTTTAAATGCAAGTAACGGGGAAGAAGTTGCTGCTGCCGTATTTGAATATCCCCGCTGGAAAAAGGGCTTGTACTGCGATCCCGCTGCCAACCGGTTTCGCCAGCATCCGCTGGATTATGTAGAAGGGTTAGTGCATACTATTAAGGAGTGCCTGAAAAAAGCCGGCGCTGAGGTTGCAAAGAATATAAAAGGTATATCGGTAGATACAACGGGTTCTACTCCTGTTGCTGTAGATGCAGCGGGTACTC
>DAOLFI010000139.1:0-7467 GCA_035326385.1 Niabella sp. | reverse complement strand
CCGGCTTTAAATACAGTTTCTAAAAACCGTTTACACAATTTATTTTATACTCTCGGATATTTTGATATACCGGGTTCACTGAACTCGAAAAGCCCTGATTCAAAAAAGAGGTTTGCCATTGCCAATGCATCACCGGTTGAGCTTTTTGTTGCCCTTACCGTATATATTTTTGAGGTAAATGCGTTTTTCCTGATCAGCTCTGTTTTTGTTTGTGCTATCATTTTATTCAGGTCAGACAGGTTGCTCGAATCTTTAACTTTTACATAAAAGTCGCTCCCATAGCTGTTGATACATAGGTTTCCCATAGGTTCCCAGATTAAATTCTTACAATAATCAGTTTGCATGGTATAATGCGCATAAGCAACTATCGGATGCTGATGTAATTTGGAAATAATTTGGGTTATTTCTTCACAATTTCTGGAGCTGGTAAATTTCAGCGGTACTTCCTTATACCTGTATTGCGTTGCAGCGTGAATTTTGTAGGTATAGTTTTGATCAAAATCTTTTAAAGAAGAAATAAAATTTTTTATTTCCGCGTCAGCGTAGCTGGTATCAAAGGCAATCAGCATATAGTCATTCGACAGTTTTCCCAAATTATCTTTTTCTCCTTTGTAGTATTTAAAGTCAATAAAAGAACAACTATCATTATCAGTTTCTATTTTGTTGTTTTTACTGCAATTCAGTAATAAAAAGGCCAAAATGAGTATGGGACTAAAAAACCGGTTCTTTAGTATCATTTTTGTTTGGTTTTTAAAATTCAGGCACATCGTTTTAGGAGCAACTCAGAAAACCAGGAATCGTTTCATGTTTTATGACGAGGCTTTATGAAGAAGCGCAACAATTTATCCAACAATTTTATAGCATTCTCTCTTAAGACAGCAAATCTCTTCATCCTGTTAATTTTTTGCCGCAGGACCATACAGCGCCTTTCCTGCCCTTGCCCCATTATGTTTTTCGCTATCTATTGTAACCACGCCGTTCACCAGCACATAATGAAAGCCTTTGGCGTATTGGTGGGGATGTTGAAAAGTGGCCATACCTGTAACCGTTTTTTCATCAAAAATTACGATGTCTGCCGCCATACCTTCTTTTAAAAGACCGCGGTCTTTCAGCTGAAATTTCTGGGCCGGCAGGGAAGTCATTCTTCTCACCGCTTCTTCCAGCGAAATCACTTTTTCTTCCCTTACATATTTGCCCAGGACTCTTGCATTAGTGCCGTAGCCCCGTGGGTGTGGCACTCCCTCGTTGAAAATACGTATAGAAGCATCGCTTGCAAACATATTGAAAGGATATTGCATTATTCGTTTTATATCTTCTTCTCCCATGCCATGAAATACACCGCTGGCGCCTCCGTTCATCGTAATATCCATAATGGTTTGCGCTTCTTCCCTGGCTTTATGCTTACGGCCCTTCATCAGGTTAATTTCTTCGATGCTTTTCCCGTTATACGAGGTGTCCGGCCTGTAGTAGGCCACCACCGCATAGCTGAAATGTTTCAGTTTGCGCTGTTTCAATCTTTTCAGCATTTTATCTGTTACATATTTTCTTACTTCGGGCCGCTGCAATCGTGCTTTAATGCTATCCTGCCCGTCAGCCAGTATTTCGTCGGGCAATAATGTACTGATAGATGTGCTGCTGGCGGTATAGGGATATTGGTCAATGGTAACGTCCAGCCCTTCTGCTCTCGCTTTTTCTATCATGGCGACGGTTTCCCTGCTGCGCCCCCAGTTTTGCTGACCACTTAGCTTGAAGTGGGATATTTGCACAGGTATATCAGCCTCACGGCCGATAGTGATAGCTTCATTAATGGCTTCGGCTACTTTATCGCCTTCATTACGCATGTGCGATGCATAAATGCCGTTGTATGCAGAGGCAACTTTTGCCAGCGTAACAATCTCGGCTGTCTTTGTGTAGGTGCCGGGAATGTAGATCAGGCCGGTAGAAAGCCCTACGGCGCCTCCTTTCATGGCTGCCTCAACAAGCAATTCCATTTGCTTCATCTCTTCCGGTGTGGCATCGCGGTTGGCACGGCCCATTACCGATTTGCGTACATCATTATGGCCGATCAGGGACGCCACATTTACAGAGAGCCTGAAAGAATCTACCCATTTCAAATAACCGCCAATATCTACATTGGATGATCCGCAGTTGCCAGCAATGACCGTAGTTACGCCATCATAAATAAAATTGTCTGCCGTAGGATTTTTTGCATCATCCCCTTCAATATGGGTATGCACATCAATGAAGCCGGGGGCTACTATCAGTCCTTCTGCAGGGATGGTTTTTGCTGCTGCGTAAGGAAGGTTTCTGCCTGTTGCAAGTATTTTCCCCTGCTTAACGGCTATATCTCCGTAATACCAGCTGTTACCGGTGCCGTCAATAATTTTCCCGTTTTTGATCAGGACATCGCAATTGTTTTGAGCCTGCGATAAAGAGGAAAATATCAGTAAAAACAGCATAATGCCTGTGTACCTGCCCATGCTGCAATTTAAGCATAATCCGGGTTAATTACTGAAACGCCTGTATATTACAGGATCGTCTTCCGTAGCGCCTTCCAACCAAAGGGGGTTGGGTATAAGCCCTCTCTTAAAACGCTCGTAAGAGTCTTTTATATATTTATGAAAGGTATAGTCGCTTGCAGTAGAAGTAAACAAAAAAGAAGGCTGGTACAGGATAATAAACCGGCTGATGGTACTGTCATTATCGGCCTGCGTTATACGCCGGATAAGAGCTTTACTGAAACGGTGTTTTATAAAAGCATCCTGCTCCTGGCTGATCAGCCGGTTTTGAAAAGAAAGCATTTGCCGGTTCCTTTTAAAACGGAAGGAATTGATAATCTCATTCAGATCAAAGCCAACGGTTCCGTCGCTGAGTGAGTTTACCTTAAGGCCCGGTTTCTGGTAATCGAAATATTTTGCATAATCCTGCCTGTTTTGTATAGAATCGCGCTTATAGTCTTTCACCCGCGCCTTTACTCCGGGTAATAGTTGTATAAATGTTTGCAGGGAAATATCAAAAGCATAAGGAGTTTTGAGGCTTTTAACTGCAAATTTACGGGTTGGCTTTTCCAGGTAGCTGAACCATATTGAATCCTGCTCACTTACAGTAATACTATAATCGCCGTTGGCATCGGTAATGCTTCCGATTCCGGAAGTAGATAAAACTGAAACAAACTGAACCGGGTAAATTCCTGAACTGTCAAATACGGTACCTTTTACCGTAACCTGGGCATTTACCTGTGCTAAAAAGCCGGTAACCAATAATAGTATAAATACAAATCTTCTCAAACCAAAAATCAGGACGGCAAAGCAACCAAACAAATTGCAAAAGCTTTGATAAAAATTTAAAATGACCGTCGGATCTGCTTCTTATATTAAAATTGTTAGAGCGCTTATTTGTATTAAAGATCGATTATCCTCTCAACAATGGCAGGAAAATGAGCGTGCTCCAGTTTATGAATTTTCTGCGCCAGCGTATCAGATGTATCATCTGCCGATACTTCGCAGGTGGCCTGGAAAATCACGGCTCCATGATCATAATGCTCATCCACGTAATGAATGGTAATGCCGCTTTCTTTTTCTTTATTATTTACTACCGCCTCATGCACAAAAGATCCATACATGCCTTTCCCGCCATATTTAGGTAAAAGCGCCGGATGAATATTTATTATTTTTTGCGGATAGGCATCAATTAACGAGTGAGGAATTTTAAGCAGAAAACCGGCAAGTATTATAAAATCTATCCCTTTTTTCTTTAAAAATGCAGCGTATCCGTCTTTTTTGTACTGTTCTTTGTTGGTCAGTACCGCTTCAATCCCCTCCTTTTCAGCAATCGCCAGCACGCCGGCATTGGGTTTATTACATATTATTACAGCCACCTCTGCTTTATGGCTCTCCCTGAAATGATCGATTATTTTTTGTGCATTGCTACCTGCACCACTGGCGAAAATGGCTAATTTCTTTCTCATATTTTGTTAAATAACGGCTGCCGCCCATAAAGCCAGGATAATACCGGTTTTACCTGTAATTTTGGACAATAACCGGAATATATATTTTTTAAAAAAGGGAAACTGTCCAAACAGGATACTTACTGCCAGAACCATAACCGGCCAGATGAGCGTAACTGCTATAATATATATAATGGTGTATAAAATCTTATTGCCGATGCTGAACAGCGATAAAAGCCACCGGCCCGCATAGCCCGAAAGGCTGCCTCCGATAGCGAAAGTGCAGAGAATTAAAAACAGTGGTACAGGACCCACATTCCATTTTTGCTTTAACCTGTTGAACATAAGTAAGGCTGCAAAATAAACCACAATTTCCAAACAGAGCACCTCCTGAAATTTTTTTGCTGATTTACAATCCCATTCCGGCAAATAGTTCCCGCTCCGGCTAACAGGTTCCTTTCTTTTATGTACGGGGAAAACTTACCCTGAACTTACAGATATTAACACCTGAACAGGGCATTAGCAAATGACTTTTTAATGACAAACAATTTTTGAAACTCAAAAAATTTCTCCAAAAATCGGCTGAAACACAGTCTGGTAGCGGGTTTAAAAAATTTTTAAATTGTTGCTGTAATGTTAATGCCGAACCTTATTTTTGCAGTTAGTCAGAGGTTTTTATCCACATTTTAGATTTTTATGCGTTTTATGGACAATCATAAGTACTTATTTCATCAACTACCCCTACTTATAATAGCGCTGTTTTTTTCTGTTGCCCCTGTTTTTGCGCAGGACGATGCCAATATTAATGAGGGTAAAACCTTATTTATAGGGAAGTGTCAAAGCTGTCACTCCGGCGATATGAAATCGAACAGCACCGGCCCTGCCTTAGGCGGTGTGGAGGGGCGTTGGGAAGACAAGGAAAAGCTGCATGAGTGGATAAGAAATAATACTAAGCTTATTGCTTCCGGGTACCCGAAAGCAATAGAGGCCTCCAAGATCTCTGCTACTGCAATGACCACTTTCCCCGATCTTACTGATCCTCAGATAGATGCGATCCTTGCCTATATTGATGCGAAAGCCTCCGGCAAACTGGATGCACCTAAAGGCGATGGTGCTGCTGCAGGCGCCGGTGCTGTAGCTTCTTCCAGTCAGAATAATATTTTGTATGGTGTAGTGTCACTTATACTGGCACTGGTAGCTCTTGTGCTTATATATGTAAACTTTAACCTGCAAAAAGCTGCCCGTGAAGCCGAAAATGTAAAAGCGGCGCCTTCACTTCCGGTTTACCGTAATAAAACCTACCTGGCTATTGCTGCTATTGCTTTATTTATTATAGGAGGTTATTTCACTACCAAAGGAATGATCAATGTAAACAGGCAAATCAATTATCAGCCCGTGCAACCTATCTATTACTCTCATAAAGTGCACGCCGGCATTAACCAGATCAACTGTTTATATTGCCATGGCAATGCCTGGGAAAGCAAAACAGCTGCTATTCCTTCGGTGAATGTTTGTATGAACTGTCACAAAACCATTCAGAAATATAACGGGCCTGAATTAAAAGACCGGCACGGAAATGTAGTAGATGGTACCCGTGAGATACAAAAACTATATGAATATGCAGGCTTTGATCCTACTAACGCTGAAGGATGGGATCCTTCAAAAGCCAAGCCTATTGAGTGGGTTAAGATCCATAATCTGCCGGATCACGTATATTTCAATCACAGTCAGCACATTAGAGTAGGTAATGTACAATGCCAGACCTGTCATGGCGATATTACAGGTATGGATGAAGTGTACCAGTTCTCTGAACTGAGCATGGGATGGTGCGTAAACTGTCACAGGCAAACCAAGGTGAATTTCAATGTAGATTCTGCCAGTGGTAACAAGTTCTACAGTATTTACGAGAAATTCCATAATGACATTAAAGCAGGCAAAATGGATAGCGTAACAGTGAGCGACATTGGAGGCCTTGAATGTCAGAAATGTCACTATTAAATCAGCTAATCAGCTCCCGATGGCTATCGGGATGCGGATAACATCGGTAATAAGTTGAGGAGCGTTAGCAAATTATCACATTAGCAAATTATCACATTAGATAAAATATGAGTAATAAGTACTGGCAAGGTTTCGGAGAAATAAATGACCCTGAAAATTTTCAGAAGAATGTACGCGATGAGTTTCGCGAAGAGCTTCCTTTTGAAGATTTTGACAGCAAGGGTTTATTAGACGCAAAAGCCCCGCGCAGGGACTTTTTGAAGTACCTTGGTTTTAGCACTGCGGCAGCTACCCTGGCTGCCAGCTGTAAAACAAAAGTGCGCGAAGCTATCCCCTATGCTTTTAAACCTGATAACATTGTTCCGGGAGAAGCGCAGTATTACGCTACAACATTTGTGCAGGACGGAGATGTGGTGCCCGTATTAGCCCGTGTACGCGATGGACGCCCAATTTTGATTGAGGGTAACGACCTTTCTTTTGTAAAGGGATGCACTACACCACGCATCCAGGCGTCAGTGCTGGATTTATATGATAAATATAGAGTTACGCACCCCAAGCAAAGGGTAGGCGGAAAGCTGAATGAAGTACCAACTTTTTCAACGTTAGATAAAAATATTACAGCCGCTATTAAGAGCTCCGGCGGTCAGATCGTATTGCTTACCAGCACGATCAATTCTCCGTCAGCCTTAAAAGTAATTGAAGATTTTAAAGCAGCCTATCCTGCATTTAAACATGTTCAATACGATGCGGTTTCTTACACAGGTATGCTGCTGGCCAACGAAGCCAGTTTTGGTAAAAAAGCCATCCCGGCTTACCGGTTTGAAAATGCCAAAAAGGTTGTAGTGAGCCTGGGCGCTGACTTTTTAAGCTCATGGCTTAGCCCGGTAGAGTTTCAGCACGGCTATGCCCTGAACCGTAAAATTGATGAGAAAAACCCTCAGATGAGCAAACATTATCAGTTTGAGAGTTTTTTAAGTATGACAGGCGCCAATGCTGATGAAAGATTCAACCACCGCCAGTCTGAAACCGGCCTGGTTGCTGCCGCTCTTGCTGCTGCTGTTGGCGTAGCAGGCGTTGCCGCTCCGGCTGTTTCTAATGCAAAGCTTAAAGCAGGAATTGACAAAGTAGCCAAAGACCTGTTAAACAATAAAGGACAAAGCCTGGTAGTTTGCGGAAACAATGATATAAATATACAGTTACTGGTAAATGCCATTAACGCGGCTGTTGGCGCTTATGGAACAACTATTGACTGGTCCGCTCCTGTAAACTATCGCCAGGGTGTTGATAAGGATTTTGCAGATCTGCTTACAGAAATAGAAAATGGTTCGGTAGGTACATTAATGATCTATGGGGCTAACCCGGTTTATACCTGGCCGGAACAGGACCGTGTTAAAAAAGCACTTGCAAAAGTTAAGCTGAAGATCTCCTTTAGCGAAAAGCAGGACGAGGTTTCCGAACTTTGCGATTATCTTGTTCCCACTCATCACTACCTCGAAAGCTGGGGCGATGCTGAAGCCAAGCGT
>DAOLFI010000138.1:0-7469 GCA_035326385.1 Niabella sp. | reverse complement strand
GCGTTTTTTATAAAAACTTTTCCAGTTTTTACAAATCCTCTTTTTTCATGAGTATGCGCATAGTTTTCTATATTAAAGCTGGTGCCATGTACTTCCAGTTGCAGCGCCCCGAACTGAACTGTGAATTTTTGGGAGCTGTTTTTTGTTACCTGGAAAAAAGCCTCTCCTTTGTCAAGCACTACATCCCGGGTATGAATATTAAACTTACCTGAGTCTACCGAGAGCATAGTATTAGCATTCAGGTAAATAAAGCTGCTGTCTGGTAATTGTATTTTTCTCACTGGGCTGCCGGAACTGGTATGGTACACCATCCTACTGTTTTTACTGCTATCTGCCGCAGGAAAATGAAGCTTAGCTATATCGCTCTTTTCCTGTTTAGCCTGATAGAGAAAATATATACCAATGCCAAAAGCAAAAAGAATAGCTGCTGCTGCATACCTGTAACGTACGGTGTGTTTTTTCCGTTTAGGAATAGAAAGATACTCATGTTCCAGCAATGACCGGGTTTCTGTTTTTCTCTTTTCAACTTCTTCAATATCCGGGCTGGCTTTGTTTTCCTGATTCAGCCATTCTTTCACAATGTATTGTTCTTCTTCGGTAGCATCGCCGGTGCCTGCGCGTGCCATCAGCCCGGTAACCCATGCGGCAACCAGCTCCTTTTCTGTTTCGGAGGCGGTACCCTCCAGGTATCTTTCAAAATATTCTTTCCTGTTCATACCTTCAAATATGTATATAATAATCGTACGGAATCAGCTACATGTCCCCTGTTTTTTTGGAAAAAGAAAAATACTTAAACCTGCTTGATAATTGACCGCAGATATTGCAACTTTACACCTGAGGCTGTTTTTTGAAGCACTTTACTATCGTGTTTTTGCAGCAAACCGTACCTGATGACCGATAAAGAACTTATATCATTAATAGGGTTTGGAAATAAAGCGGCATATAATACTTTGTACAACAGGTATTGGGAAGACCTGTATGCCTATGTATTTGCTAAAGTAAAAGATCATGATGTAACGCAGGATCTTTTACAGGAGTTCTGGATCAGGATATGGAAAGATCCCTCTTTTGTTCTAACCAATGAAGCGCAGGCTGCCAAAGGGTTTTTCTGCAAATTTTTAAATTTCAGGATACTGGATTATTACAGGGCCGTGCATCATGAAATTATTTCTTTAGATAATGAAAAGAAGAACCTGACAGCGCAAATGGGCTACTCACATATACTGGAAGATATCAGCCTGAAGGATACAAATGATCTGATTCAAAAAGTAATAGATGAGCTGCCCAGGGCCATAAAGAACATTGCAAAACTACGGCGCGAAGGGCACTCCGTATCAGAAACCGCAAGGCTTTTAGCTGTCAGCGAAAAAACCGTCCGCAATAAATATTCCCTGGCAATGGCAAAGATCAGGGAGAAGCTAAGATCTTCCCTAACCAAAATACTTATAATGATCACCTGATTGATTTTTTGCAAACTATAAAAGGGGACAACCTGGTATTCCGGAACGATTCTTTATTGAACACAAATCAATAATTCGTATGAAAAAGCTGAGTTTTTCCGTTTTAGCAGTTGTGCTGTTAGCTGTATTTAGCTGCAAAAAAAGTGATGAATCCCAAAACGTAAGGCCCGGTCTGCTGTATGTTTATCTTACTGATAATCCGGCAGACCTGGATCAGGTAAACATTGATATTCATTCGGTGGAAGTGAAAATTGATGAAACCAATTCAGGTGATGAGCAAAGGATTGCCCGGCTTGACAATAACAGGAAAAACGATAGCCTGGGCGCACCAGGTATCACTCTTTGGCATGGCGGCATACCTGTTGGCGATAGTGATGAATTTGGAAAATGGATGACGCTTGATTTTAAGCCCGGCATTTATGATATTCTGAAATTACGGAACGGGCTTGATATGCTGCTTGGATCGGTTGAAACATCGGGAACCGTACGGAAAATACGGATTGCGCTTGGAAAGAACAACCATGTTATTAAAAACGGTGAGCAGCACCCGCTAAAGCTGGCAGATGACTCCACCAATCATCATATTTATATTGATGTTTTGAAGGAAAGCCGTGTAAAAAACAGCGATGGCAGCATTGCCGTGTACCTGGATTTTGACCTGGGCCGTTCTATAACTGAAAGCGCAGGAAACTATTTATTGTTTCCTTATTTAAGGACCCTGCCGGCAGACCGCTCGTTAGAAATGGAAGGGTATGCATTTCCGGCGGACGCCTCAATAATAGTTAATGTATATAATGATACAGATACTGCTACTGCTTTGCCTGACAACAATGGCTATTTTAAAATAAGAGGACTGGAGCTGGGCCGTTACAGTGTTACCTATCATGCGGGTAACACTGTGTACAAAGACACTACTATTAATTTTGATATTACTATAAATAAAGTTACCCTGCCAAGAATGACCTTAAATAAACGCTGACCGGCTGATCTTTATGTGTTTCAATAGGGCTGTTTCAATGGGGCTTGTATGGTTTTTCTTGTTGCCTAACTGCATTGTAAACTAAACCAGGAATTGTTAAAGTTTTTATTAAGCAAGTCGTCTTTCTTATTAAAATGATAAATGGACGTAAAGCAGCCTCCCCTGTACGCTTGCCAGGGATTTTACTTAAGATGATTATACTCCTGTTCTGAAATTTTTTTATACGCTCTTGGTTTATCCCATTTAGAGAATGTGAGCTCGGCAGTTATATCAGGGATACCGGCATTGCTTACCTTACGTGGAAATGTTATTAGTTTAGGCTTTAACGCCTCGTCCTCTAAGTTTGGACTATTACTGCCCATATTATTTTCTTTGAATGCATACTCAACGTTGACAAAATTTGGTTCTAAGACAATGTTGATTTCTCCATTTATTATGGTCCAACTTCCTCTTTCCGGATTAAATGCTGTGTCTCTTATATTGTTTACAATAAGATGGGTCCATCTTTCAAATACCCCGTTCTTTGAAAACTTATAGAAAGCCAACAAGGTTCTGGTTTCACTTTGAAATTCATATGGTTTATTCCTGAAATACCAGATTCCATAAAGTGATGAATCCAACGTGCCTTTTTCCCAAATTTCGGCTTGCTTCTTTTGGTACGCTGTGACTGCCTGTTTTTTATATTTATCTAATGTTAAAATACGGGAATTCATTTCCAGGATAGTTTCATAACCTGAAACTTTTGCCATATTAAAAGGAAGGTTGTCCCGCTCCTTGTAAAGTAAATTTCCAATAGATAGATAGTTTCTATTCTCCTCTTTTGATAACTTGCCTGTAATTTCAGGCCGCCCGTTAAATTTTATTTGTGCAACAAAACTGTCTCCTTTTTTTTGTATATCAATTGTTCCCTTGCCAATGCTGTCATAAGAAATATATTGACTCCCTTTAGCATGGCCAACCCCGATAAACTCAATTTGATTTTCCGGGGTAATTCTAATCAGGTTTCTTGTTTCATAACTATTACTTTCAGCATCGCTTTTATCCTTTTCGGTAGTAAGGCCATAGACCCCTCTGAAATAATACAATAAGTATTTCTCATACTTTATTTTACCTTCTTCTGATTTCTTTGATAGCGCTTCCAAATTGTTGAGTGCTTCCAGTCTAAAAGTAGAGAAAACTTTATTGCTGCCTAAATATCCAGCCTCCCTGCTCCAATATTCATCATAAGCTTTGCTAACCTCTTGCCCTTCAAAGTAAACATTGTTTGCTGCTTTCTCCAGGTTGACGGGACTTTTCAAAAACTCATCAAAACTTACTTTAGCACCTTTTGTATGCCTCACGATTAGCACATCTTTATAGGTTTTGCCATTTGATTCATAGGTTGCATTTTTTGCAATAATCTTACACTGCCAGACTCCAACAGTCCATTTGCCTCCTACAGGAAGGTTGTAATTTAAAACTACCTCCTTGAAAATATTTTCTTCTGTTTCATAATAATTAGTAGTTGTAGTGCCGGAAAATGGAGTATAGTTATCATCTACATAGGCGAGATAAGTTTCATATTCTTTCCAGAGTTTTGTGATAATCCCCTTTTCACAGTTATAGAATATATTTTCATTTTCAGACCCATTAATACCGTAATAAAATTTGTCCCCGTGTTTCTCTTTTGCCGTGTACTTACACATCGGTAGATAATCACACGCGCAGTTGCTATTTACCTTTGCAGGGCTTTGAGCAACACAAAAAATGGTTATTAATGATCCGCAAACAGATAAGATGACAGGTTTCATAAAATTAGTTTTGTTATGGTTTGTTACTTTGGGATTTAAGTGTTGGCGTTAGTACCTGCCGCACATCGGTACGGCTTGGCGATAGAGCGCCCCGAAACTTCGGGGCGTGATTCGCCTGCACGTAACCGATGATAAATATATAACTAAAAGTTCATTGTTTATTCTATGGCCCGTCGTGATTCGTCAGCCGGAACTCCTGCCCGACTGCGTCATTCAGGCGGGGAAGCCGAATAGCAAACAAAAGTCGAGTATATGTTCGTTGCGCCGCCTGTTAGGCGCTTTTTGTCTTTGCCTGCAATTTGTCACGAATGATTTTTGCTTGGTCGTCACCGAGTTTCATAAGGTCAAAAATCATCCCTTGGGTTTGTTCAAATTTCTCAATGTCTGCATTGATTTCATCGTCTACCAATTCCTTGAATTGCGTGATATTATTCTTAATGTAGCCTTCAACTCTGTTGATCATGTCTGGGTTCGTCCGTTCAGTTGGTCTCTTGTTGAAAAGAAACTCTTTCCAGTCACGATTGCCCTTTTTTGAATTACAATCCTTGCAACAGGGAATTAAGTTACCAATTTGATGACCGTATCCGGAAAATTTGCCGTTTTTCACTATTGCCATGATGTGGTCCCACGTTTCGGCGGGTCGGTCACAATAAACACACAATAAATCTTTGTCAGGGTCTTGTCCAAGTGTTCTTAATGCAGCGTCAATCCTTTTCTCGTCGTAAGTGTCGGCAACGGACAATGCTGATGCGAAAGCATGAGCAATTGTCGTCTTGCGTTTGCCATAAATAGAATAGTCTTGTAAGTGTCGTTTGATGTCCTGCTTTCTCATAGTGGTTGTGCCAATTGCGCCTAACGTTGAAGCATTTGTGAAGGCATGGCAATAATGATTGGTCAGCCTGGTGCAAATGCTTAATTGGAAAAACTGAAGTTGAAGATAATTATAAATGTTCAATAGAGAAAAGTCGGTTTGAACAAAAGCTGATAAGAATTACTGCTGCACAAATGCGGCTTGTCTTCCATGCTTTTACAAATGCACGTGTTGGTGGTAGTTTTATCTTTTAAATTTGATGTTGTTTATATTTTGTAACGTAATGCGTCAAGTTTAAAACTACTTCAAACTTAAACGTAAACTTTGAAATTGATGCTGCATCTCTGTCAATGCAAAACTTTTAATAGCAATAGAGCTTTATACAAAAGAAGTCAACTTAGTTTTCTTTATTTGTCTTTATCCATTCTGAATACATTGTTTCTTCTGGTACAGCAGTTGCGCTTTCAAAGTCAAGACGATAACCATCTGGGTCAGTGAAACAAACTACCCACATATTATTACCGACAAAAGGTTCTTTTATTTCAATATTTTGTTTAGTAAACTCATGATATAAAGCAAGTGCATCTTTACATTGAAAACATATTGAAACACCCTTCCCTTTTTCAGTCTCGTTAAATTGGTCTTTGTCACGTGGTTCCTGTAACATTAATGAAACGCCATCACGCTGCAACCAACACCATTCAATTTTACCACGTGGTGTCCATTTATTGGTTAAGGTAAAACCAAGTTTGTCAACATAAAATTGTAGTGAAGCATCCATACTCGTTACCATAAAAAATGGTACGGTAAGTTGAATATTGTTGGATGAAGTTTCCATATTTTATTTGTATGCTTTACTGTTTAAAGTTTAAACTTGTAGCGTGTCATAACAAATTGCCTGTAACGGTGTACGGCTTGGCGATATGGCGGTATTCCGTGATTCCTGCCCGTCCGGTCAGGCGGGCGTCTGCCCGTAACCGAAGCCAAATTTATAACTAAAAGTTCATTGTTTATTCTATTGCCCGGCGTTATTCGTCAGCTGTAACTCCTGCCCGACTGAGTCATTCAGGCGGGGAAGCCGAGCAGCGAACAAAAAGCTGAGAATGTATTCGTTCAGCCATATAGCCAAACGGAATGTTATAGGCAGGGAAGTTATCCGTTATCTAATGGTTGTTCTAGTTTTCGTAAATTCCAATTCTTAGAAAGATTTATTCCTGTTGAAAAATATTCCATCCATACATCTTTGAATTTTGGGTTAATTTCCAAAGTGTCTGGAAAATATGTCAAAACGTGTTGATTTGTCAAATAAAACTGTATAAAATTCCCAATGTCTGGTCTATAAAACGTTCCTATTATTTGTAAGCTGTCTTTTAGTTTTGATAACCTTGTGAAGTATTGAAAAGGGTCACTTGTTGGGAATACGGATCTGAAATTGATTGTATCAAACAAGGTTGTGTCTTTCCCAAAATTTATCCAAGCCGTTATATTAATTTCTTCATCGTTTAATTTTGTGAAAGTAATTTGATGAATTCTACTTGTGTCAATTGTTATGCTATAAGGGAAGTCTGTTTTGAAATTCTCAATAAGTCCAACCGAAAGTTTTAATGTGTCAGTGTTAAAATAAAAACAGTCATAAGCTGGTGTGTCAAGTTTTGACCAAATGTTGGCTTCTCCTCTTGTTCCGTACCCCCAATGTCTGAACGTTTCAATTTTTGACTTGTCGAGTTGCTCAATTATTTCATAGGCTCTTTGTTCAACTTCTTTGTCAGAAGGTTGAGTGTCTGAGCAAGAGAGTAGAAATGTCAATATAATTACTGAAAGTATTACGAAGTGTCGCATTTTGCTTGCCTATAACCCCAAATTTATGCTATTATAGCGATTTGCCATTATTGAGAATCAAAAACTTAGCAGTATAAAACTGGTATTGTAGTTGCGTTAATGAAAATACACGATTTGTTTAATATGTTAGCCAAAATGGTGTTACATAAACGAAAAGTGGTTGCCTCAAAAGTCAATTTGGTTGTCATATTGAGCTTGACGAAATATTAATGCCTAAATCGTTAGCCTTCGACAAGCTCAGGCTGACATACCTTTTGAGACAACCTCTTCGTGGTGTCGGCCGGCCCCGATGTATCGGGGGAACCGGCGACTAAAACAATTGGATATTAAATTTCTCAGTAACGCTGTTGTTAAACGCATTAAGAGCATCAGCATCTGCACAGCGCTGCCGTATAAATTTTTTTGATTTCATTGATTTGAGGTAGGACTCAAGAATCAATGCAGGGCTTCTGTTTGCCAGTGTCCATGTATGCGCCACAACCCAATCGCTGGTAAACCCTGTGCTCGAATGCTTATAATGCTTTGAATTGTGCTGCTGCAATCGCCCCATTACATCACTAGGGTTCTCCGATATGAAACTTGTCGTAAGC
>DAOLFI010000137.1:0-7479 GCA_035326385.1 Niabella sp. | reverse complement strand
CCTACGCGGGTAATAGTTGCGGGGTCGTGTCCAAATTTTTTAAGGTGGTACGCTACATTCATGGGCGCACCGCCAGGTTTTGCACCACTGGGCAACACATCCCAGAGTATCTCACCAAAACATACTACTTCATTGGTTTTGTTGATCATTGCAATCGTTATTGATAGTTAAAAAATGTGTTTTTAGTCGATAGTCTATAGCACGAGAATATTACTTACTATTGTAGCCCTGAGCCTGACGAAGGGCCCGTTCCCAGCTTCTCTTCCATTTCTTCCAGCGACACCCCCTTGGTTTCGGGCATTTTTACTAAAACCCAAAGCAATTGCAGCACCATCATGACCATAAAAAAGAGAAATATTTTTGCCGGGCCTATGGCCGGGTTATTGGCAAAGAAGGGAAACACAGCGGTAATAATAGCTGCCATTACCCAGTGTACCGAGCTGCCTAAAGATTGCCCGTAAGAGCGTACCTGGTTGGGAAATATTTCGGAAATAAATACCCAGATAACAGCTCCCTGACCAATAGCATGAGAAGCAATAAAAATGAATACCAGCACAGGGACTACCGTACCTGAAAACTGGAACTGGAAGGCCGCAGCAATGGCGCCTAAAGAAATAATATACCCCAGGGAGCCAATCAGCATTAAGCGTTTGCGGCCCAGGCGGTCGATGAGGTACAGCCCGAACATAGTGAATACAAGATTGACCAGCCCTACACCCGCACTTTGCAAAAAGGCAGCGCTTTTACCCAGTCCGGCCAGCTCAAAAACACGTGGAGCGAAGTAGATGATGGCATTAATACCCGAAAGCTGGTTAAAAGAGGCTATGAGTATGGCCATAATAATAGGCTTGCTGAACCTTTTGGAGAAAAAAACGGAAAGGCTGGCTTTCTTTTTTTCTTCCTTTACATCCTGCTGTATAGATTGAATGGCATCTTCCACACCTTCGGGATCTGAAACTTCCAGTATCTTACGTGCGCCTTCATAATCGTTTTTATGCACCATCAGCCAGCGCGGACTTTCAGGAACAAAATATAACAGCACCACAAATAAAGCGGCAGGTATCGCCAGGATTCCCAGCATCCAGCGCCAGGCCTCATCGCCCATGCCAGCTAACAGGTAATTGGAAAAGTAAGCCAGCAGGATACCAAATACAATGTTGAACTGAAATGTGGCCACCAGCTTACCCCTGTTTTTGGCCGGGGCTATTTCAGAAATGAACATAGGTGCCACAACCGATGAGGCACCTACACCCAGGCCGCCCAGAAAGCGGAAGGCCATGAACGAGTACACATCGTGAACAACGGCAGAGCCTATAGCTGAAATAAAGAATACAATACCGATCCACAACAGCACTTTTTTACGCCCGTACCTTTCGGCAGGTATACCGCCAAACAGAGCGCCTATAATAGTTCCATACAGGGCCGATGCCAGGGCCTGTCCATGCAATACATCGCTAAGGTTCCATATATGCTGTATTTGCTGTTCAGCGCCGGAAATGACGGCAACGTCCATACCAAACAATAAGCCGCCAAGTGCAATTACAATACTCCAGAATACTAGTTTACTTTTCATATGCCTGATCGTTATTTATTTTTCAGGCAGTGAAAATAGCGCCGTCTGTGGCCGTACTTATTTTGTTTTTGTAACAAATGCTTTATTCCTTTCAATATTTTTATTTTCCATAGCAAGTTTTTGATTTTTAACTTTTTGTATCTTTATAGCAGAAAGGGATTTGTTTTGCTATTTAAAAAAAGTATCGGGTATTTTTAAAAAAATATCAGCAGTATAGCAAGTATATACTGCCAGCAACTATGAAAAACTATTAAAAGCCAATTAAATGAATCAACAGCAACTTATAGAGCTTGTTAATGATTTAACTAAACAGTCGCGGGAAAGCGAATGGCTGGAGTTCAAACAAAACTTCCATTCAGCAGAAGAAATTGGTGAGCGGTTGTCGGCATTAAGTAATGGGGCTTGTATTCACAACCAACCTTTTGGCTACCTGGTTTTTGGAATTGAGGATAAAACACAGCTTATTACAGGTACCACCTTTAAGGCCAGGTTGCACAAAAAAGGGAATGAAAATCTGGAACATTGGCTTGCCACACGGCTTAATCCAAGAATTGATTTTGTGATTTACGAATTTGACTATGATTCGGACCGTTTTATTTCTTTATTTATTGTTCCCGCCACCAAAGCACAGCCTGTAGAATTTTTACACCAGGCATACATCCGTGTAGGAAGTATTACACGAAAACTGAATGAATTTCCTGAAAAGCAAGCTAAAATCTGGAAAAAGGAAAATATTCCGTTTGAAAAAGAAATTGCCAAAGACAACCTTACCGGTTCCGACATTATAAGATATTTAAGTACCGAAACCTATTTTGATTTAATGAAACTGCCTTATCCATCCACACAGCAAGGCGTGATTGATAAATTCCTGGAGGAGGGATTCTTAGTGAAAAACACCGGATATGCCATTACTAAGTTAGGGGCGTTGCTATTTGCTAAACAACTCAAAGATTTTGAAAGCGCAGAACGAAAATCGGCCAGAGTGATTGTATATAAAGGCCGGAACAAGGTAGAAACTGAACGTGAGCAAATGCATGCGAAAGGCTACGCCATAGGCTTTGAAGAACTGGTAAACTGGATAAACAGCCAGTTGCCGGCCAACGAGGAAATAGGTAAAGCATTAAGAAAGGAGTCGCGAATGTACCCCGAAATAGCCATTCGGGAATTGGTAGCAAATGCGCTTATTCACCAGGATCTAACCGAAAAAGGTTTCCCAATGGTGGAGATCTTTACGGACAGGATTGAAGTTTCCAACCCCGGAATACCACTTGTTTCTCCTGAACGTTTCATTGATGCTTATCTTTCCCGAAATGATAAGTTAGCGGACCTGATGCGTAGAATGGGATTTTGTGAAGAAAAAGGTAGCGGCCTGGATAAAGTGATTTTTTACAATGAACTGTATCAATTACCGCCTGTTAATGTAATGGTAACTGAAAACAGAACGCGGGTAACAATGTATTGTTACAAAGTCTTGAATGAGTTAGACAAAAAAGAAAAGATCAGGGCTTGTTATCAACATGCCTGTTTAAAATGGGTCTCGAATGAAAAAATGACCAATCAGAGTTTAAGAGAACGGTTTAAGATTGAAGATCAGAATGCAGCAATAGCTTCACGGATTATTAGAGATGCTTTGGAAGAAAAGCTTATAAAAGAAGAAGACCCCGAAAGCAAATCAAGGAAATATGCAAGGTATTTACCCCATTGGGCATAAAATCTTATGTGATGGTTATGTAACAGATTGGGGGTTGCTTAATTTTAAAACATTGAAAATCAATATTTTTTTATGTGACGGTTATGGGATAAAAAGTGGTTTACAGTTGCAAATCATCAACGAATTTCTTATTTGATGGCTATTTGATAAAAGTACCCACTTTAAACATAACTAAATGATAATCAATCATTTTTTATTTGACGGTTATTTGACAGCTCCATCATGAAAAAGGGGTGAGAAAAAATTTGCCAATGATACAATTTTTAAACTGGCCGCGTTTTCTTGTTTATCTCTTTTGTTTACTACTGTGCATTACTTCCTGTAAAACAAAAGAAGAGAAAACTTATATTATCGGGATCTCTCAATTGGGAGAGGGAGACGCCTGGCGGAAGTCGATGAAGGAGGAAATAGACCGTGAGCTGGTTTTTAACCCGCAGCTGAAGATCGTTTATAAGGAAGCGGGCTACAATTCTTCAAAACAAATAGCACAGATAAACGAGCTGCTGGCTCAAAAAATAGACCTGCTGATTGTATCACCCAACGAAGCTGAGCCACTAACGCCTATTATTGACAAAATATATAAAAGCGGCATCCCGGTCATTACGGTCGACCGTAACATCAGCTCCAACTCGTATAATAGCTTTATAGGCGCTGATAACACGGAAGTGGGGGCATTAGCAGCAAGATACGCAGCCCGTTACCTGAAAGAGCGGGGAGCGATCATTGAAATTACAGGGCTTCCATCCTCTACACCTGCCAAGCAAAGAGAAAAGGGATTTGGTGATGAGCTAGCCAGGTACCCAGGTATTACCATCCGCAGCATTATTAACGGGGACTGGCTGTCCGGAAGCGTGGAGCAGCAACTGCCGTTATTAAGAAATGAGCTGCAGAATGTACAGCTGATCTTTGCGCACAACGATATAATGGCAGCAACAGCTGCAAAAGTTTGTAAACAGCTGGGATTCCCCGATATTAAAGTAATAGGCGTGGATGCGCAGGCCGGTACCGGGCTTAATTATATTGAGGATGGTACCCTGCTGGCCTCGGTATTGTACCCTACAGGCGGCGGCGAAGCTATCAGGACTGCTGCGCAAATACTGAATCAACAAAAAGTGCCCAAACGTGATTTTTTAAGAACGATCATAGTAGACAGTACCAACGCGGGCATGATGCAGCAGCAGTTTAACCAGATCGTTGCACAGCAAAAAGACATTATACGGCAGGAAACACTTTTAAAGCAGCAAACCAAAACCTTTAATACCCAGCGCAACCTCATCAATATTCTGCTAGCTACTTTATTATTGCTTTTAACCCTGTCCGGACTGCTGGTATATTTACGCAGAAAAAACATCAGGGCCAATAAGCAGTTGCAGCTACAGAACCTGGAAATACTTTCCAAAAGTGAGCAGATCAACAGCATGGCGAAAAAAGTGCAGGAGGTAAGCGAGCAAAAGATCAGCTTCTTTACAAATGTGTCGCACGAGCTTAAAACCCCTTTAACGCTCATTATGGCGCCGGCGGAGGAATCCCTCAACAATCCTAAAACACCCCAGCATACCCGGTATCAGTTCTCCCTTATCAAAAAAAATGCGGCAAGGCTTTTACTGCTGGTGAACCAGTTGATGGATTTCAGGAAAATAGAAGAAAACAAAATGAAGCTGAAAGTGCAGCAAACAGATATAGTGAGCTTCACAGAAGACATTATAAAATCTTTTGAAGTACTGGCCCGGCAAAGGCAAATAGATTGCCGGCTGATCACTAAAGAGCCAGCCATTAAAGCCTGGATAGATCCGGAAAAGATGGAAAAAGTATTTTTTAACCTGCTTTCCAATGCCTTCAAATTTACCGGCACCAACGGCCACATTTATGTAATGCTTGAAAAGGATGAAGAAGATAAAAATGTAATAGTGAAGATAGAAGACTCGGGGCTGGGTATGAATGAAGAGGAACAGTCTCATTTATTCGAATTTTTCTATCATGGTACGGTACAGAACGAAAACGGCAGCGGCGTGGGCCTGGCGCTTTCAAAAGAGTTTGTGGAGATGCACAAGGGAACGATACGAGTGGTGAGCGAAAAAAATAAAGGAGCTGTTTTTTGCATACAATTGCCTTTGGGCAATACCCATTTCAGCGAAGCAGAAATGGCTGCCAGTCAATCAAAAGAATATGTAAGCCAGGTGCCATCGTGGATTGAAAACTATGCGCTACACGACAGCAAGCCGCTTCTTGCCCCGGATGAAAGCGTGGCAGTTGCCGGTAAACCTTATACCATCCTGATCGTGGAAGACAGCAGCGATTTAAGGGACTTCCTGCAAAGCAGGCTGGCTGCAGACCATAATATAATAGCGGCCAACGACGGCAGGGAGGGCATAAAAATGGCCTTTGAAGAAATGCCGGATATTGTTATATCCGATATCCTGATGCCTAATACAGATGGTATTCAGCTAACAAAAATTTTAAAATATGATGCCCGTACAGCTCACATCCCCATCATCCTCTTAACAGCTAAAACCGCAGAGGAAAACAAAGTGGAAGGGCTTAAAACAAAAGCAGATGCCTACATCACAAAGCCTTTCAATATTGATGTGCTGAAACAAACCATCCAGAACCTGCTGGAAAGCCGCAATGTGATGAAAAAACATTTATCTGTTTCGTTGTCAGATGAAATGCCCGGCACCATCAGTAAGAAAAACGATAAAGCGTTCCTGGCCCGGTTCAATGCTATTGTGGATCAGAATATAGGCAATGAAAGCTTTTCTATACAGGATATCTGCAACGAATTAAGCATTTCAAAAATTCAATTATACAGGAAGCTAAAACCTGTGCTGGATGTAAACATCAATGAGTATATACTCAACAAGCGCATTCAAAAGGCCAAATACCTTATAAGACATGAGGAGCTGTCTTTGTCTGAAATAGCCTACCAGTGCGGCTTTTCATCGCCTTCTTATTTTTCCACAGCGTTCAAAAAAGTTACAGGTGAAACGCCCAAGGCGTATAAGCAGGCTGGGGGATAAGCTGCGATTACAAAAAATAAGTACTTTAGTAAGTCCCCTTGACTGCAAATAAAAAACAACCGTATAATATTAAAATATGAAGCGCCTTTATTACATTTTTTTGATTGGAACCATTTTCCTGGCAAACTGTTCCAACGCAACACAACCCAATGATCCCATTCCGGAACACGAAACCTTTACCATTCAGTCGAAACAGGTTGGGGAATTAAGAACAATAAATGTCTGGACGCCTGAAAAATACAAATCGGGTACAGATTCGTTTACCGTTTTGTATATGCCCGATGGTGGCATTAAAGAAGATTTTCCGCATATTGCCAATACATTAAACCACTTAATCAATGCAAAAAAGATTCCGCCTGTCATTTTGGTTGGGATTGAAAACACGCAAAGAAGAAAAGACTTAACAGGGCCTACAACTGTTGAAAAGGACAAAGATATAGCGCCTGTTGTTGGTGGTTCCGCGCAATTCCGCGCTTTTATCAGCGATGAATTGATTTCTGAAATCAATAATCGCTACAGAACAACCAGTCAAAAAGGTATCATAGGAGAATCTTTGGCCGGGCTTTTTGTAACGGAAACCTTCCTTTTAAAGCCTCAACTGTTCGATTTCTACATAGCATTTGACCCATCGCTTTGGTGGAGTGATAAATACTTAGTGAAAACAGCAAATGAGCACCTGGGCCAATTTCCCGATGCCCGAAAAACATTTTGGTTTGCAGGTTCGGGTGCTAAAGATATTTCAGCAACAGTCAAAAAACTTTCAATCATTTTAAAATCAAAAAATGCGGAAAATATTAAGTGGCAGTACTCCAACGAAAAAAAGGAATCTCACAAAACTATTTTCAGAGCTGCCAAAGAAAAAGCAATCACCTGGACATTAAACAATATATAGGAAAAGAAAGGTAAGAATAAAATTATAGATACATTTTAAACAAAATACTAAGCAATTAAAAAGATGGATAAAAAATAGATTTTAAATAAGTCTAACAATTGTTTAAAGAGTGGGAATTGACTGAAAGTTAACTGTCAAGGATTACTTGACAGTTCAACAGGATACGGGACATACGCTCTAATTATTTCACGAAAAACACCTAGTTAATGTGTAAAAAATTTACCTTTGCAGTAACAGTACTCGCCACGCTACCCACAGAACAGCGTACCAGGGCGAGTCTTTTGCT
>DAOLFI010000136.1:0-7480 GCA_035326385.1 Niabella sp. | reverse complement strand
ATTTTTTCAGCATTCCTAACCAGGTGTTTTTTGACGAACACTACAACAACCGGATGCTGGTAAAATGTATGATGAAAGATAAAATACCCGATAAAGTACTGTTTGAAAAAAAGGGAGGCTTGCAAAGTGCCGATATTGTGTACCGGGTAAAAGCGCAGCAGCAGGAAATCACAGCAACTATCGAAGCATTACAGCGCAGCCCGTCCGCTAATCATTATATTGACATGAAACTGCTGGCGGAAAATTGGCGGCAATACTTACAGCAACCCTATGTAAAGCCGTATGATATGCAACGCGTGCTAAAAGCTTTGGAATTTGCACTGTTTTTACAAATGAATTTTGATTAAATTAAAATATTTTTGCCCCTATGAGCTATCAATTTAATACAGCCGACGTTCTTATTACACAACTGGGAGACGAAGGTGTGGCATTTAACAGCACAACAAATGAATACTTTTCGTTAAACGAAACATCTTTTAAAATTTTAAAAGGCATTGAAAATAATGTTTCAATTGAGGACATAAGAAAGCAGCTTGAAAGTGAATATGACATATCTGCCGATGAATGTGAAAATGCAGTAAACAACACTATCCAGTCCTTTCTTGTCAAAAAGCTGGTTATTGAAGTATGATAAAAAAAGTAAAAACGTTTATAAGGTTGAGACTGCAGTTAAAAATAATGATATTGCAGACATTTGCCTTATCGGTTTACACAGGGTTTATCTTTACTTTTTTTAACCGTTATGCACGGTTTGGAGAAAGGGCTAAAATCACCCCCTATCCCTTTTCAGAAGAGAGGGAAATAAATGAAAATTCAACGTCCAATGATCAATATAATTTCGCTTTTTATCAAAAAATAAACGAGATAGCACAGGCTATACGGATCTCATCCCAATACATTCCATGGAAAAATGTATGCAGGCACCAGGCTTACCAGGCTAAACTGCTTTGCAATTACTATAAAATACCCTGTTTAGTTTTTATAGGATTTAAAAAAGATAAAGACAGGAATGAGATTCAGGCACATGCCTGGACTATAGCAGGCGGAAAAATGATAACGGGTTTTTGCAACCCGGAAGAATATATAGTACAAAGCATCTACAGGAATAAATGGCAATAGATTATAAAAATTTCAACCCTAAAGAGCTGAAAAAAAACATCGTCCGCTCTCTGCGGCTGTTGTGGGAGGCTAGCAAACGCCTTGCTGTACTGAGCTTTGCACTGCATATAGTACAGGCCTCGTTACCGGTTATTTCTTTATACTTTATAAAAATATTGATTGAAAAAGTAACCGGGAAGCATTCCTTCTCAGAAATACTGCCTGTCATCATCTATTTTTTAGCGGCACAATTATTATTGGCTGTAGTGCAGCAATATGCAGCTTATATTACTATCATTTTTCAGCTAAGGCTCACCGATCATTTATCGCAAAAGGTACTGGGCAAAGCTATACATGTCAATTACGATTATTATGAGAATCCCGACTACCATGACAGCTTGCACCTAGCACAGCAGCAATCGTTGCACAGGGCCGGAAGCCTGCTAACCAGTTATAACACGTTTATTACAGCAGGTTTTGCATTGCTTTTTTTATTACTTCTGTTTATAAGCATGCAATCTTTTTTTGCAATTCTCTTCATTGCATTTTCGCTTCCGCTGGCTATTATAAAATGGTACTTTGGCATAGCCACCATGCAGCAGGAAAGGAAACTGGCACCGCTTGAAAGGGAGTCCCACTACCTGCACCACACATTAACGGGAGTCAATTTTGCCAAAGAGGTAAGAGTATTTGGCTTTGGCAATTTTTTTATAGAAAAATTTACTAATATACGCCGCTATATCCGCCGGCAGAAACAACAGCTCAATAAACGCCTTACCTTTTTCAGCCTGATAGCAGAAGCTGCCGAAATCATTGCTATGGCTGTTATTTTTGCACTGCTGGCAAAAGAGGCGCTGGCCGGCGCTATCACGCTGGGGCTTTTTGTGATATACATACAGGGATTTCAAAGCCTGCAGAATAACTCTAAAAACTTTTTGCAGGCCGTTGTACAAATTTTACAGCAGCGTATTTTTTTACAGGACCTGTTCTCCTTTTTAGATATAAAGATAGAAAACAAAACCAGCGATCAGCAACAATTTCCGCAAACAGCGCAGGGGCTTTCTATAAAGGACATTAGCTTTCGCTATACGCCGGAAGGCAGACAGGTGCTGCACAACATTTCACTACAGTGCCGGCCCGGGCAAATCACTGCTATTGTTGGAGAAAACGGTTCAGGAAAATCTACGTTAATAAAGATCCTTGCCAAACTATATAAGGCCAACTCCGGTACCATTGCTTTTGACGGTACACCGTTGGAAAATATTGATACAACATCATATCGGGAACAGGCCGTATTTCTGTTCCAGGACTTTGAAAAGTATTTTTTCACCATCGAAGAAAATATTGTCCTGGGAAAGCCTGATGATAATAAAACGATCCACGATGTACAAAATGCAGCTACACTATCAGGTGCCGATAAGTTTATCTCAAGACTATCTAAAGGTTACCAAACCCGTATGGGACGTACTTTTCACGGCAGCGAACAGCTAAGCGGAGGACAATGGCAAAAACTAGCACTGGCAAGGGTGTTTTACAGGGATACGGCTTCGTTGATCGTTTTGGATGAACCCACCAGCGCATTAGATACACAAGCAGAAGTTGATATCTTCAGGCAGATAAAATATCTTGCAAAAGACAAAATGGTCATCCTTATCACACACCGGCTATATAATTTAAAGATCGCTGATTATTTATATGTGATGCAGAAGGGGCGGATAGTGGAAGAAGGCAGCTTTACCCAGCTTATTACGAGAAACGGCGTGTTTACCCAACTCTACAATATGCAACAATTATGATACCTGTAGAAAATATAAAAACGAAATATGGGAGCGAAATTGCACTTGTAGTACTTTGTTGCCGGTTGCATTTCGGCACAGAAGATCGCAGCTCTCTGCAAAAATTTATTGCTAACAATACTGTAAACTGGGAATATGTTAAATATCTGTCCAGGTATCACAGGATAGCGCCTATAGTATATAAGACACTAGCCGCTGCCAGCCTTCCAACAGAAACCGCTTTACAAATAAAGCAAAAACATCTTTACTTAATTCAGCAAAGTTTTAAAAGAGCCCTAGAAACAGAGTGGATCATCAACCTTCTGCAAGAAAACAGTATTTCATGTGCACCCTATAAAGGCATTGCTTTTTCAAGGCAATTCTATGGCGATATTGTTTCGAGGGAGTCGAGCGATATAGATCTAATTATAATACCTGATCGCTTTGATAAAGTGATCGAACTGATGGAAGCCAACGGTTATAGATTTGAAAACCGTGTGGAATACAATTACTACAATGAGGCCATTTTTTCCCGCAGAAAAGACCTGAATTTTAATAAATATAAAAATAACACCAGGGAATTTCATGTTGAGTTTCACTGGAGAATTACGAACAATGCACTTTTAATAAAAAAAGAAACTAATACTCTCTTATTCCAGAATAACGAAGACATATTACTCGCTAAAAACAAAGTAAAGGGGCTAAATGCCAATGCTCATTATATGGCCATTCTTATTCATCATTCTACCAGTGATGGTTTTAGTGTTTTGAGAAATATTATCGATATAGGACAGGCCGTTTCAGATCAGAGCTCATTAGACACAGCATATATAAAAAAATGTTTAAATGATTTTAACCTAACAAAAGCCGGCGAGATATGTAACTTCTTATGCAAAGAGCTTTTAGGAATTATTTTACCCTTTACAATTGATAATAAAAAAAATATTTCGGCGAAAGTAAAAAAATATTTCATAGAACAGTTACTGCAAAAAAAGAGGATCGGAGATTATTTAAAAGTAACACTATATAGAAAAAGTATTTTTTACCTAAAAAGTTCAGCTCGTGATAAAATAAGTTACCTCATTGCTTCTTTCCGGCTAAGATTCAAGCCATCCGTCAAAGATTTGCGCATTTTTAAATTCCCAAAAACATTGCATTTTCTGTACTTTATAATTAAGCCGCTCAGGTCATTAATCAGTCCGGCAAGCGCTATTGAGGAAAAAGAAATAGTTAGGAATCAAAAGTAACAAAATATTGATTCATTCAATATTTACTATTAACTACATCACTACCTTATCAGTACCATTTTCCCATAACCCTTATTGAAATACCTGTCCGTATTATCACCTGCGGCCTTATATTTATCTAATGACTTGCCATTAAGATTGGTAAGCACGCGGTACAGGTACACACCATTAGCCAGCTTTTGACCGTATTGGTCAGTACCATCCCATTTAAATTCGGTAATATTCCTTCCTATACGCAAAGGGCCTAATTCCGCCTTCGTTATTTCGCGCACAATTTTACCGGTTACCGTTAATATCTGGATACGCATATTCTGGGGAACTTCTGATCCGGTTAAAGTGAATACAAAAGCCGTTGAGGTAGTGAACGGGTTAGGATAATTTAATAAGTTAGAGATCATAGGCTTATTAATAACCTGGAATGCTATCCGGTAACTGACATTTCCAGCCTGGTTGCCGCTTTGATCTTTAGCACTTACAATCAGCTCATACTCCCCGTCTTCTAATAAATGAGGCTTAAAGTTAATCGTAGCTGTGTTACTCTCATCATTTGGAGAAGGTGGTGTTAACATCAATGTATCACTATTGAACCGGTAATCTCTGATTACACCATCGGGATGCTTTAATTGAACTTTTACAAGGTCAGTATTATTCAATAATAAATATTTAGCGTCATCTGTAAGCTTCATCAATATGTCTGGCTGACTGGACACTACATCCCGGTTCAGGATATGAACGCCGTCAAATGTTACATCTAAGTAAGGGTTTGTTGTATCTCCGCGCACATAGAAATTCTTCGGAATAAAATTATTGAACTGATACTGCTCCGGCTGGTAGTAGTTGCCCTCAGGATTAAACTCTAAAAACGCCAGGTTATTCCCGGTAAAAGAACGGGTATCCAGCGAAATATTTACTTTTGTTGTATCTCCTGTAACCAATGGTTTTACTTTAGGAACAGGGATAATATGCTCCACATTATTTCGATCCCGGACAGAAAGCTTCACCGACAAGCTATCAAAATTATAACGGCTCACGTTCTTAAAGGCAACTCCTATATGGAGCGGTTCTCCTGCTTCTGCTGTGTCTTTAGCGCTATAATAAATGTTTGGCGCTATTGCACCTTCAGGAACGGGCGTACCGTCTACCCTCCAGTATTTTAGCTGATAGGGTGTTCTATTGAGAGTATCTGAGCTTTGCAAAGTAACTTTTAATCCAGGATAAGCATTAGTGCTTACTGAGGACAGGTTAACAGTCTTTTGAGAAACCGGGATACCCGTAATCAACGGAGTTTCTGTTCCGCTTTTATCCACTCCGGATATAACAAGGTGCGCATTGTCTGTAGAAGGCGTTTCAAGGCTATAGCCATCCCATACCAATTTGTTCCAGGAAGCCGCTTTCGTAAATATGGGCGAACTTAATGCACCTGTAGTACCACTAACAGGAACTGTAACAGTAATACTTAATACCATAGAACTGTCACTGGCCACTGCTTGTGCCAATGGTACAAGATTACCCTTTTGATATATAAACACATAAGGTACCACAGACTTTATTAAGTCTATATCTGTAAGACCGATGGCTTTCAGTTTGTGGTACAAGGAAGTATTTTTTCCTAAAACTGTTGTGTCAGACTGCCATACGGAAGGTAAAATAGTCCCTCCGCGCTGGTTGCTGGTAAGACCCACATAGTATCCTTGAGGTATAGAGTCCAGGAAAGCCATTACCTTTTTTCTTGCTTCAATATTGGATATATCAAACTGGAAAAAACCCGGCTTTGCAGCAGCATTCAACGGAATCGGACGATAACTGCCATACCTGCTGGTAGTTCCCATATCTGTATTTTCTACTGCCTTGAAAGTCTTATTGTTAATTAAATAGAACCGCAGCGCATTCGATTGTGCTGCCGGCGATGGTGAAATAAAACCCTGTTGAACCCCTAAGTCATCTATATACAAAGCGTAATCATCTATAATACGGGAATATAGTGCATTATGAATTTTTATCTCAGACCTGAGGCTATCGTAAAAAAACAACCCTGCCTGATTCATCCTTATATTTTCATATTTCCCATTATCAAACTGATAATAATGTGACTGGCTGAATCCGTTGTTTTCTCCTGGCATATAAATAAAAGATGCGCTGTTCCAAACCTGCTGATCTGATGGCGAAGCAGGTACTGAGGATACACGCCAATAATAAACAGTGCTGTCTTTGAAAATAATACCCGGTGTAAACTCTATAACACCTCCTGAAGATGCTTTTGTCTGCGAAGTTTTTAATGGCGAATTAAATAGCCGGGTAGTATCCATCTCCATTATATAGCTCCTGGATTCGGCAAAAGGATTGCCGGTAGAAGCAGCTAAAACAATATCCTGGCGATTCACAATTGAATAATTATAGGGGAACACCGGCTTTATATCATCTTCATAAATAAATATGTCCTTAACAATAGTATTATTATTTTCAAACAGCTCATCTATAATATTTTCTGGATCTATGGTGATAGTAAATTTATTAGCCCCTTTATCTGTCATTGGATCAATTTCTATTTGGTAGTTCAGGGAGTCCATATAACGCACTCTTGCGATGGTATCCCTTCTGATTACTTTTACTGACAGGTCAGGGAAAGTCCTTTTCAGTTCAACGACCAACCTGTTATTAATAGCTTTTCCCAGGTTGGCAATCTTAGCCTTTATAGTAAAATTAGGCTCGGTAACAGAAATAATAGCCGGCGTTACCGTTACCATAGCATCTTCAATGGCATAATCAGGCTTATCAAACTGGTACAACCTCATTGCAGGATCTCCGTTCAATGTATATTCCTCATTTTGCGCCCTTCTAAGCAGGTCAGACTCACCGCCTGATACAGCAAATACATTCGTAATCGTTTTCAGCATCAACTCACCCAATGTCAACCCGTAACCTGTCCCTGATATTAATTTATACAATTCCCTGTTATATACTTGCAAAGAATTCACACGCCCCAGGCTGGTACCCGCCATCATGGCTATACTACCTCTTTCTTTGGCAAACAAATACTTTTCTGAGATGGTACTGATATTGGCAAGTCTGGTTTCGTCCAGAATAAATATGTCGCCCACATTACACCCCATCATGTGAAAAACGGGGTATTTTCCCTGGTTAGCGTAATTTGCGGGTTCATCAATATTAAACACCAAAACCGTTGCTCCCGAATGCCCGAAGTAAGTAAGCAGGTTAACACCCCCATTCATAAGCACTCTTAGCCGCTCTGCTGCGGTTTGTTCAGCCCCCGGAACAGGGTTTTTTACAAAATCTGATACCATTGCACCGTAAGCTGTATCTGTAATGATTTTTTTATCGTTATTCAGGTATCCATATAAT
>DAOLFI010000953.1:0-1580 GCA_035326385.1 Niabella sp. | reverse complement strand
TCCCCTCCTATATTGTAAAAAAAATACAGCCGGTAAAAGCTATTCATTTCAGGTAAAACCAAGGGAGTGGTAAACAGGAAATAGCAAGCAGGACCTGGCATCTGTCTTCTGTCAACTTAAGTCAATGCTTATTTTTCATTTACCGAAGGTTCAAAGCTTTAAGCCTTATGCTTTCAGCTTTCTGCTGTATCCCTACTACCCATTTACTACTCCCTATTCGCTATTCATCTCCTCATATGTGAAAGTATAATACCTGTAGCCACTGCAGCATTTAAAGACTCCGCAGCACCCCACTTTTCAATAGTAATTTTTTGATTAATCTTTTCCATTATATCACTTCTGATACCTTTTGATTCGTTACCAATTACAATAACGCCACTATCCAGTCCTGAAACTTTTTTCAGCGGTGTGCCATTTAAAGCAGCGCCATAAAAACAGGTATCCTCCTGCGCATCCATCCAGCTATCCAGATGGGTATATAGCAGCTCTACCCTGAAAATACTGCCCATAGTAGCCTGCACTACTTTAGGGCTGAAAGCATCTGCACAATCTTTACTGCAAATGATTTGTTCTATGCCAAACCAGTCTGCGATCCTGATAATGGTACCCAAGTTCCCCGGATCCTGGATGCCGTCCAGAGCAAGACTTACCAGATGCTTTTTAAATCTGAAATTATTTGCCGGCATTTCAGCAACAGCCAGCACCTGGTTAGCCGTTTTTAACTGTGATATTTTCTGAAGCTCAAAAGCTGAGATGATCTGAATCTTTACATCCGGATAAGAGGTTGCATGATTGTCTGCCCACTCTTCCAGGGCATATACCTTATTAATTTTCACCTGCTGGGAAGACAGGGCCTCTCCTGCTATTTTCGGGCCTTCAATAAGATAAGCGCCCGCTTCATCCCTGAATTTTTTTTGGCTTAAACTTTGAATATATTTGACCTCAGATTTATTAAGCATCCTGTTACTATAATTCAATCAATTGCGTAAAAACGTACGATCATACAAAAATAGATATCGAAGCCGTTTAATCTCTTATTTTTTGAAGCAATTCAAAGGAAAAACATTTAACCCGCTTCATTTTCTTTCAGCAGCCGTTATAATGGCATTTGTTTTTTCTTCCTGCACCCTGTTCACTATTGTTAAAAACGAACCGCCCAACAGAGCCTATATATTTGAAACAAAGATCAATGTGAAAGATGAACATCTTAAAAAACAGGAAAGATCCCGTTTGGAAGAGGGCCTCTCTGAACAATTGGACGACAGTATTGCAGCAAGAAAGCTGGATAAGGTTTTTTGGGAAGTACTGAAAAATCCGCAACCGCTTGATACAGGCCTTATCAGCAAGTCTTTGGAATATATGGACAACTATCTCGCGGCAGAAGGTTATTTTCACGATTCGATAAGCTATATTACCCGCATTAAAAATACTGGTAACCAGCAAAGAGCCTATATTGACTTTAATGTATGGCCCGGAAAAGTTACCCGCATTGGCGATCTTTCCTATACACTGCAGGATGATAGCCTGCAGCACCTGGCCGATGAAAATATAAACGATGCCCTTATAAAAAAAGGTGACCC
>DAOLFI010000135.1:0-7490 GCA_035326385.1 Niabella sp. | reverse complement strand
CCAACCGTCCCGTAATCCTGCTTCCTGCCCTTTATTTAAGCATTTATTTGTTGTATCTGTGTATCAAAAGCATCGCCCTTTATAAAGGCATACGTCTTTTTGTTGATATGATAATATTTAATCCATCCCTTATTTACCAATGCGATAAGATCCGTTCTTGCCGTTTCTTTAGATATGCCGTATACAGAGCGCAGCTCACGAATAGTTACTACTTTTTCAGCATCTTCTTTCAGCCATTGTAATACGGACGTTTGACGCTCATTATAGCCGGGCAGTTTATTTACCCCTGCTCCTGCTTTTTCCCTCGTAATGCGCAGCACAAAATCCCTGAGCGATTTATATGCAATTTGTACAGATTGTATATAGAACTGTATAAAATAGCCTGTATTATTGGCATCTGTTTGTGACTGTACAATAGACTTATGATATTGGGGTCTGAATCTTGAAATTACGTTGGATACTGATATAAACGCTGCTACCCAGTAATTTTTTTTCAGCAGGTACATCTGCGCCAGCAATCTTGCCATTCTTCCGTTGGCATCTTTAAAGGGACGGATCGTTACTATCAGGTAATGAATAATACTGGCTTTTACCAGCGGATGAATAAAGAAGGGTGCGGCATCATTATTATATAAGGCAAAAACAGTTTCCATTAACGGGGCAACCAGCCTGGCATCAGCAGGCTTGTAACCGGATAACGTATCAATCAACGAAACATCCACTTTATTATTGGTTCTGTATTGGCCGATACCTTTTAATTTGATAGTATCCTTTGTAAGGGACTGGTGCAGCTGCAATAACAACGCTTCAGTTAAAGGCTCCTCCTTTTTAGAAAATGCCAACTGTAAAGAGCGGTATATATTAATACAGATCTGCTCATCTGTATTTTGCGGGCTGCGTTTTTTAAGCAGCATTTCCTTCGCAGCTTTCTTGGATACAACAGCTCCTGCCAGCAGTGCCGAAGCAATGCTCTCATCAACCAGTGCATTGGTTTTGTGACGGTGTATATGTTTGCTTTCCAGCAGTACTTCCATACCCCGGCCTCCTGCAAGGCCAATATCCAGGCTGTGTAGCTGGGCTTCCATGGAATTGCTGATCCACCATTTTATTTCTGTATCTCCAACAGAGAGCTTTCGGGCAAATCCCTGCTCTCGCTCGCTAATTACCTGTTCCCAGATATCTTCGCGGCGGGCTTCAACAGGTAATGGCATGTCCTTAAACTTATCCCAATGAACGTAGCTGTTATTGAGGCTGCTGACAAATTTTCTTAAAGCATCGCTATAATTGTTTTGGCTAGCTTTCTCCATATTTTGCATAAAAACCGGCAAATTTTGGCAAATATAGTTTATTATTTACAAAAAAGGAACGCCTTTATTACAGTTCCGGACACAAGAAAAAATGAATCCTTTATACTTTGTTCAATAAAATTCCGAGAATCAGAAGCGGAAGGAAAATAATGAAAATAGGTAAGAGTACATTCAGGATAGCTTTTCCGATAGAAAATTTTTGTACTTCTGAAATGCCTGTAATAAAAAGGACTATTGTCCAAACCCCTAGAACCAGCTCTATGAAAACAGATCCATATACCAATATATTTGAAATCAAACCGGCGCCTGTAATATCCCCCTTATTCTTAAACATTTCTATTCCATAAATAGCAACCTGGGGAATAAAAAAGAGCAAAGCAACAATGGACGGGATCATCGCATAAGCCATAACCCTTAAAATTGATTTTGTATCACCCAGACCCTTTAACCATTTACCGGTCCAGTTAATCATTGCTGCATATATGTAATAATAAACCCAGCCGAACAGTCCGCCAAGGATAATACAAATAGCGACAATTCCCCAAAGAGACATTTTATCACCGAGGTTCCTGACGGCGGCCCTGTCAAAAGCTCTTGAGATACCTGAAAGCATTAACAACGCAGTTACATACCTGTCATAATTTTGGGCAATGATGTATTTAAAGACAGCCCTTGGCGAGGACCAGATCTTTAAGAAAATATCTTTACCGGTACGGTATTCATATTCTTCTGGGTTGTCAAAAATGTTTTCCATTCGTGTTTTAATTGAATATTTATTAAAGGTATAAGACCCTGTTACCTATAGTAGATTATATCAAATCACAAGTTTCGCCAATAACACCCCCTGTAGGGTAGCCGGTTCTGATCACCTAGGTTAGCATCTTTTTAGTACATTTCATCAATGAGAGCCGCAACATTTTAATTGTTTATGCGATATATAAAGAAGAGACATTCAAAACTATGAAAACCCGCGTAATTATTTGCCGCTCATCCTCAATAGGTATGTTTTAAGCAGTTATCTTTATTAAGGTGCACCTACCGCTTAAATGATATTTAAACCTCTTGTAGACCGTTTCCTGTTGTTTTCTTCACCGGTTACAATTCCTTCAATTAAACTAACTACCGTTAGTCACTATTTAGCTTGACATACGGTAGGTTCCGATGGTATCTTTATACAGAACGGTTGCATAGCAAGGTTGATTTTCACGGTAGAAAAATTGTCATTCACCGGATATTTACAGGCCATTCGCCCATATAGCTTTGCCCTGCAACATAAGTGGGACGTATGTTTGTGAAACAAATAACACGCAATCTTAAAATATTAAAATTAAATCAGATGAAAAGCTTAATCCTCTCCGCCGCTATTATTTTTGCGCTGAACATGAATGCCAAGGCCATTAATACAGATCCTTTTGAGAAAGCCTTAAAAACTTTTAATGAAACTTTTAAAGACGCCGATAACGTAAGCTGGACAAACGCCGGAAGACATTATGAAGCCTCTTTTGAGGATAATGATGTTAAAACCCGCGTTAAGCTGGATGCAAAAGGGAACCTGGTACAAACGGTTCGTTATTATAAGGAAGATAAATTGCCAGCTACCATTTTGTTTGCTGTTAAAAAGGAATATGCTGGCAAAGAAATTACCGGTGTTACCGAAGTAACTAATAAGCAAGGCGTTAACTACAGGATCGTTTTAAAAGACGATAGTCACTATACTCATATTAACGCTAAAGACTCCGGAGAAACAGAGACTATCTCAAAATATAAAAGAGGCGATAAATAGGCTTCAGCACCCGATGATTACCGGGCAGCCTGACAATTTTTTCATGTAAAACTTAGGAGGGGGTATTCTTATCTTCTCCTTTTTTATTTTCAGGAGTGCTGCTTCACTGCTTAAATCTTCACCGGCAGCTTTGCTACTGCGTCATCCCAAGCCATAATAAGATTGGCGCCTGTATCTGTTTTTTCGAATACCATAGTAAAATACTCCATAACCGGATTGTAATAGGTTACCGGAACCTGTACCCTCACCACATCCCTGGCCGCATCCTGTTTCAGCCCCCACTGGTCCAGGCTGTTGTTTATAGCTATGGTCCAATAGCCTGCCTTTGGAATAGCGTATAAGGTATAGCGTCCTACAGGTATTTTTTTATCTCCTATGGTTACCGGCTGAAAAATATTCAGCTCGGTGGCCTCGTTAGCGCCTAGTCTCCAGGTTTGTCCGTATTTTAAAATTTCCTCAAATAATTTACGGCCCTGCAAATGGGGGCGGCTGTAAATTACACGCATCACCGGAGGCGCAATATCGGGATCAGCAATTTTCATCTGCGGATATTTTGCCGGGAAATAGCTCATATCCATAGGCGAAATATCTACATCGGCATACAGGTTGTTATCTTCTATTATTGTATGTGGCTCATGAGCCGCAGTATCACGGGTTGCAGTATCGTGCATAACCGGCTCATTAACGGCTTTTTCTTTTTCCTTTTCCTTACAACCCGTGACAAACAATGAAGCAAAACATATAGCAACAACACATTTATAAAGAGTACACATACAATCACAAGTATTTAAAATAAAATAGGCAGCGTTGCTGAAACAGTATCCCAGCCGGCCACAAGATTTACACCACCAGCAGATTTTTCCAGGTCAATGGTTAAAGATTCTATTGATTTATCGAGCGCTTTTACATCAGCCGTAACCCTGCAAACGTCTTTTGAAGGATCGTACTTAAAGGCACCCCAGGTATCAGTTTCTTTGTTAACAATAAAGGTCCAGCTTTTTTCACTAACCAAAGCATATAGCGTGTACCGGCCGGCCGGCACTTTTTTTCCGCCAATTTTTGCATCGGTAAATAAGTTCAGTTCTGTGGCTTCATTAGCACCAAGTCTCCATACTTTTCCATACGGCACAATTTCAGAACCAAAAATGGGCCTGTTATTTTTATTGGGCCTGCTGTAAATGATCCGCATCCGCAGCGGCTCCTTTGTTCCCTTTATTTTTAACGATGGATAATCTGCCGGAAAATAGATCTGGTCCAGCGGCGATTTATCTACCGGAGCCCAGTGCTGTGCATTCAAAACCGAAGTACTTAAAAAAGCAAAAAACAGGAACAGAAATACTCTTTTCATCTTTATTTTAATTTTCAGATCAGCATGGCCCGCCTTTCATGTATCAGCTTCTTCTTCATTCATCAGCTCCTTATATTTATTAAAGGCAAAAATTTTTAACTCCCGCCAAAACTCGTTAAAACAATCACCTAAAAAAATATAATGCCGGTTAAAAATTTCTATAGCCGGGGTACTGTCATGCAAATATGCGGCTCTTTTTACCAATCCTCCAAAACTTTGATAAATGCCTGCTCTTGTTTGATATCCGTACAGCCAGTTTTCCGATTGCATATAATAAAACATCCTTTTAAACAACTCCGGCATTTGCGCCTGCTGCCGGCCCAGCTTTTTATATGTTTCCTGGGAAAAGCGGTAAAGCCCGTCATCAGCGAATTCCGTTTTATTTATAGCCAGAAAGTGATCAAAGACCACATCCGTAAATGCCCCGCTGTATAACCGGTAATCCGCCCTGAAAACTGATTTTGCCTTTTGTGTGGCAGGGTGAAAATCTGTAAAATCATCAATTGCCCTGTGAAGCAGAATTCCTTTGTGTATTTCCGGCGGATATAAGAACTGCTTTTTACCTTTTACAAAGTCGCTGATCATATTACCCAGCAAAACCTGGTCATTATTAAAAGATAAATATGCGTGGGCTAAGTAGTTCATTCAATGGTTTAGAACCTCTTCACGGGGTTTGCACCGGGCTTTAGAAATGCTTATAAAAATGAAATTGTTTTTTGCAAAACCCGGGATTTGATCTTTCCGGCTTTACTTTCCTGCAAAGAAAATTTATTACCATTTAAATAGTAAGTAATTACTTCGTTATCTACCGGGTTGATGATAAAATATTCCTGCACGCCAAATGCCTCATATAAATTTTTCTTTACCTGCAGATCATGCTTTTTGTTACCCCACAATACCTCAACGATCAGATCGGGAGCGCCTTTTACTTTCCCGTCTTTAATGATGGAAAGATGGGTTTTGGCTATAAAAATAATATCCGGCTGTACGGCATTATTATCTCCTAAATACACATCAACCGGGGCAAAAACACATTCACCCAGATCGTTTTCTGTAATGTAAGTATTGATAATTGTGTAAAGCCTGCCAAGCAGGCGCTGGTGTTCAAAGGTTGGCGCAGGAGACATATATAGTATATTATTAATTACTTCTGCCAGGGTGCCTTCCGGAAGCATTTCATACACTTCCATTGCCGTTCTTGGCGGACGCTGGTACTTTCTTTTAGCAGATATGATTCCCATACAGGCAAGTTACGAAAATATTTCAAACCTTTAAAGAGCCTCTGAACCCTCTGACACCGTAATAAGACTGTGCGCCGTTGTGATATATAAACACACGGCCAAACCTGAAATCACCAAAAATAGCCCCGCCCATTTCTCTTACCTCATCCGGCGTTTTTAACCAGCTCGATGTTTTTGTATCAAAATTTCCCAATGTCTGCAAATGCCTGTACTCTTCCTCCGTTAACAGTTCGATCCCCATTTCAGCGGCCATATCAACTGCATTATTTTCGGGCCGGTGCTCTTTTCTTGACTCCCACCCTTCCCTGTCGTAACAAACACTTCTCCGGCCTTTGGGGCTTTCTGCAGCGCAATCATAAAAAATATACTCCCCGGTTTTTTTATCGTAGCCTACCACATCGGGCTCACCACCAGTGTCTTCCATTTCATTGAGCGACCATAATTTTTCAGCGTTACCTTCTAATTTTGCCTGTACTTTAGCCCATTCTATTCCTTTATGGCGACTGTTGTGTTTCTCAAACCGCGTTTTTAATAGCTTTAAGAGTTCTGCCGCTGCGGCTGTTGTTAATTGCTTTTTATTAGTCTTTGACATGATGTTATTTTTAAAAAATAATATAAAAAAATCTTAACCGCTTTTCAATATCAAAAATAAATATTTTTGTTCTCCGCAATGTCTCACGCTTTTGTGATCTGAAGGCGCATAAAAAAGTTTTTTGAATCATGAACAAAGGACCTGTATCACAATTTATACAACATCATTACCGCCATTTTAATGCGGCAGCATTAATGGACGCTGCCAAAGGCTACGAAACCCATTTGCTGGAAGGCGGCAAAATGATGGTTACCCTTGCCGGTGCTATGAGCACCGCAGAACTGGGAATTTCTTTGGCAGAAATGATTCGCCAGGATAAGATACACATTATCAGCTGTACCGGCGCCAACCTGGAAGAAGATATAATGAACCTGGTAGCGCACAGCCATTATAAACGTGTGCCTCATTACCGCGATCTTACACCCCAGGAAGAATGGGATCTTTTGGAAAACCATTATAACCGTGTTACCGATACCTGTATTCCTGAAGAAGAAGCCTTTCGCCGCCTGCAAAAACACCTGGTGAAGCAATGGAAGGATGCGGAAGCCAAGGGAGAACGTTATTTTCCCCATGAATTTCTATATAAAACCGTTTTAAGCGGAGAACTGGAACAGTATTATGAAATTGACCCTAAAGACAGCTGGATAATTGCAGCTGCCGAAAAAAACCTGCCTATTATTTGCCCGGGCTGGGAAGACAGCACCACCGGAAACATCTTTGCCAGCTATGTAATTAAAGGAGAGCTGCAGGCCAGTACCGTAAAAAGCGGCATTGAATACATGGTTTGGCTTACAGACTGGTACCGTAACAACTCGGAAGGGAAAGGTGTTGGATTTTTCCAGATAGGCGGTGGTATTGCAGGAGATTTTCCTATTTGTGTGGTGCCAATGATGTATCAGGACCTGGAATGGCACGATGTTCCTTTCTGGAGTTATTTCTGCCAGATAAGCGACAGCACCACCTCTTACGGCTCTTACAGCGGGGCTGTTCCTAACGAAAAAATAACCTGGGGCAAACTGGATATACATACCCCTAAATTCATCGTGGAAAGTGATGCCACTATTGTTGCGCCGCTGATGTTTGCCTGGATATTAGGCTGGTAAGTATTATGTTTTTATGTACTTTTTTATACGCGGTCTTCTCTCCCGGAAGACCGTACTGTTTAACATGACGACAATCATATAAAAGCATAACGTACATACTTGTCCTGTATTTTACA
>DAOLFI010000952.1:0-1586 GCA_035326385.1 Niabella sp. | reverse complement strand
GCTGTGGCGCTACGGGGCAGGGGAACCCCGCCTGTTATCAATAAGGAAAACGGGATGAATGCGCCCGCTATTACCAGTGAACCTGAATGGGAGGCGTTAAAAAAAGACAACCTTATTTCGGCACATGAGCTGGCAACTGTAATTGAAGGTTATGATGAAGGGAACCTGTTCAGCCCTATACTGCCGGGCCACTCCAGCGCTTACAAAAATTTCCAGGGACAGGTAGAGCATGTGCATTACCATTTGGGACAAATCCTGATGATCAAAAATTTCTTACTCCAGTCTTCAAAAAAGGATAGCCGGCCGGTGTAAAACCGTTTCGCTTTAAAATAAAGCAGCCGCCGTTCTTATAAATTGCGGCAGGTAGCAATAATTTTTCTGTCTTTTACATCATTCCAGTTATTTACTCTAACAGAATCGCCTGCACAGGTAACCCCGTACTGTGGAGGTGCTGTATTACATGCAATACAACTGATATCAGTATAATAGATCACTTTTGCCTGGTAAATGCCTTTGCCAAGCACATGATTAAACTCCGGGCTGCAGCTGGACAAGGGCGCCCATTGCTTTTTCATTTTGTTAATATAATATTCATCGCAATTGGTGCCCGCCCTGGTACTTTTTGAGCATGAGGTAACAACGATTACGATAATAAAAAACAACAGTTGGTATGGTTTCATATAGTGTGTTTATTTATCTGAACGATATTATTTTTCATAACGCAACACTGATATAAAAATTTCATTTGGATTGATTACCTGTACCTTATTTCTTTTTCCGCACCTTTGAGCATTGTATCGTTTTCCTGACGTCAGGAAAATGACAGACAATTCCTCCACCACGTTTTTACAGGCATCTTTTGCTTTCTAAATATGCCTTATTGAAACAGGTCATCCATCATCAGCTCACTTTGCACCAGGTTGGTATAGTAGGTATTCTTTTTAACACCATAGGTAGTAATCAAGGTTAGGAATAGGGTTTTCCGGGTTCGGGTATTGTCCCGGAACACCTTCAGTTTGTTGGCCAGTTCTGAGGCATAGCGCTTGTCTATTGTAAAATCTGATTGTGAGAACTTCATTTCGCAAATATTGATACACTGGTCTGCGCGGTCTATTAACAAATCTATCTGTGCGCCGTTGCTCCCACTTGTTCCGGTTTGTACCCAGGAGGCTGCTACAGATTGTACTCCCGCGATCTGTAGCCCCCGTTTTATTGCCTCAATATGGCTCAGACAAACATTTTCAAAAGCATATCCACACCAGGCGGTATAGGCCGGAGATTGCATGCGGCTGATCCATTGCCCTTTTTCATTACCTTTCTGATGTTGCATAAATTTTAAATAAAAAAGCGAATACTCATCAGCCAGCCGGTACAGCGCTTCCCGTTCTTTCTTATCATAAGGATATACTTTTAATATAAAGCCGCTTTCTGTCAGCTCATTTAAAACTTCGGTTATGCCGCCTCCCGTTAGCAGGTTCGCTGTAGCTAAAATCTCCGACCGGGTAAGTCCTTTTCTTTTTTTTGCCAGCGCCTCAATCACCTGTATATGCCTTTCCGGTTTGTTAAACAATGCTGCATACAGATTA
>DAOLFI010000951.1:0-1586 GCA_035326385.1 Niabella sp. | reverse complement strand
ATTCAACAGCTTCTGTTGCAAAAAAGTGGTAATGGTAAAGCGATTCCTTTAATGCAAACACAAAAGAAACAGGAACAGCGAGCCTGGAAGCCAATGCAAAAGGCCCCTGCGGGAACTTTGCCGGTTTTCCCAAAAAAGCCGTTTCAAGGGTCTTATTTCCGGGTAAGAACCTGTCTGAGTGCATACAAACCAGCTCGTTTTTGTTCAGCGCTTCCATGATCTCGTAAATATGAGAGATATTGTCTTTTATAACAATGATATGAGCATTTCTATGCCCAGTGGTGTTTTCGAGATATTGTTTTAATTGCTCGTGTTCACCATCGAACATCACTATATTGATTTTGGTTCGAAGCCTTTTTAATAAATGCCCTGCAATCTCCCAATTGCCAACATGGGCGCTCAGCAGCAACCCTCCTTTGCCTTTGGCCACCATCTCGTGCAGGTGTTCTTCGCCATCAAAATTGAAAGTAAATTTGTTTTTAATTCCGGCCATCATTACAATCCGGTCTATAATGGCCTGGCCAAACCAGAAGTAGTTGCTGTATAATTTTATGAGCGACCTGAAAAAAGAAAACTTCAATCTATTTCTAAAATAATCCCATATGGCACAGGATGATTTAAAGCTGAACAGGAAATAATACCCGGCTACAAACAACAGCAATATATAAGCAGGCAACACTCCTATATTTTTCAGAATGGCTATGAATATCCCATAGCCGGTTTTATTACCTTTGGATTTGCCCTCCCAGTCTGCCATTTATTATTTTAATTTAAACGTACAAAGTTATACCACTGGCATATATTTATTTAAGATCGCTTATACAAATACCTTTTACTTTTGAATGAATTTTTTTAAATTAACAGGATGAATTCTTTTTTGCAACAGGAAATTTTAGACAATACAGTACAAACCTATTTGATTGTAGCCGGTATTATACTGGTAGTTTTTTTATTTAAAAAATATATAGCTCATTACGTTGCCTCTTTTTTCTTTTTTATTCTAAAAAAAAGATATAAGAATATTGACAATATATCTTTTGAAGGTCTTATTGCAAAGCCGCTGGGGTTGTTTATTGCCACTTTTATAACTGTTATCGCCTTAGACAAACTTAATTTTCCCCAGGCACTGGATTTTAATGTCTACCGTCTGAAACTGCAGGAGCTGCTGCGCATGACCGGCTCCGCCCTTATTATTATTACCTTTTTCCGGTTTTTAATTAAATCGGTAGATTTTGTAATCCTCTTAATAAAGGATCGGTATATCCGACAGGGCGATAACGCTAATCACCAGCTGGTATTTTTCTTTAAAGATTTTATAAAAGTTATTATTGGTATTGTATGCGTATTACTGCTTTTAAAATATACTTTTAATTATGACATAAAGGGTTTAGTTACAGGGCTTAGCATTGTTGGTGCGGCAATAGCGCTGGCATTAAAGGAAAGCCTTGAAAACCTAATAGCTTCTTTCATCATATTTTTTGATAAACCTTTTCAAACCGGTGATGCAGTAAAAGGAGGCAATTTTAGCGGCGTAGTGGAAAAAATAGGACTGCGCAGCACCCGCATACGCACAGATGCCAAAACAT
>DAOLFI010000950.1:0-1592 GCA_035326385.1 Niabella sp. | reverse complement strand
GTTCATCTTTGGATTAGGGATAAACATTTTTGCGCAAGACACTTACAAACTTGTTGACGCCAAAAGCAAGAACCTGGTAACCGGCACCTCTACATTACACGACTGGCGATGCATAGCTGAAAAGCAATCAGGTACCGCGGTTATCAAAACGGATGGAGCGTTTGAAATAAAATCGCTTCATGCCAGGATCGTTGCCAAATCACTGAAAAGCATTAAGGAAAATGGCAGTTACTATGATGGTGGCATGGACAAAAATGCTTACAAAGCGTTAAATGCTGATCAATATCCTGAAATAGTGTACACCCTTTCAGGTATCTCCAATGTAAAAACATCGGGAAGCACTTCAACATTCACAGCAACAGGAAGTCTTACCATTGCAGGGAAGACCAACAAAATTGCTTTTCCGGTAAAGGCTGTAGTAACGGGAAGCAGCGTGGTTTTTACCGGCTCTGTTAAGTTTAAGCTTACCTCGTTTGGCATTACACCGCCTAAGGCCCTGATGGGAACCATTAAAACCGGTGACGATGTAACGATTGTGCTGAACTCAACCTATTCCAAATAATACCCAATCAATTTATTAATATTTAAATAAAGTTTTTATGAAACGCTTATCACTGGCTATCGCTTTACTGGGAAGCTTCACCATTGCAAATGCACAAACCGAAGAATCTTTCTTATCAAAACTACAACCCGAAATACAATATACAAGGCCCGGGGATAAAACAGGCCTGAATCAGTTTGAAACAACCAAGGAAGAAATAGTTCCTTACGAGGGGCTTAAAGTAAAATTCGGGGCTGGTTTTTCTCAACAGTTCCAAAGCCTGAAGCACAGCAACTCCGGCGCTGTTCCTCTTTACCCAAGACTGGCTCCGGGTTTTGGTATAGCCCAGGCCAACTTAAATATAGATGTTCAGCTGTATGACGGTATTAAACTGAACCTTACTACTTACCTCGCAGCAAGGCACCACAACGAAGCGTGGGTAAAAGGCGGCTATATCCAGTTCGATAAACTGCCGTTTAAAGGAGAAGGATGGGACAAGCTGATGCAATATGCAACCATTAAAATGGGGCACATGGAAATCAACTATGGCGACCAGCACTTCCGCCGTTCTGATGGAGGTAATACCATTCACAATCCATTTATAGAGAACTATATCATGGATGCATTTGCCACTGAAATTGGCGGTGAGGTTTATCTGCAAAATAATGGTGTAATGGGTATGATAGGTATTTCTAACGGTCTTATAAACGGTACCCACCAGCAGCCTGTTTTTGCTGCAGGTACAGATACTACTCAATATAAGCGTAACCCATCGGTTTACCTGAAAGGCGCAGTGGATAAAAATCTGGGAGAGGTAAGGGTAAGAGGTGCTGCTTCTTTATATTACAACAACAGCTCCGGCCGCAGCACCTTATATGCAGGTGATCGTACCGGCAGCAACTATTTCTTTGTAATGGAAGGCGTATCGGCTACATCTAAAGATAATTTTACTTCCGGCCGCTATAGTCCTAACCTTACTAACCAGATACTGGCCATACAATTGAATGGTTTTGTAAAAGCAAAAGGATTTGAATTTTTCGGAACATACGAA
>DAOLFI010000134.1:0-7536 GCA_035326385.1 Niabella sp. | reverse complement strand
GCGCATTTACGAAAAGAGAAATAAAAAGCGTAAGCACCAGCGCAGAAGAAAATCGTTTCATAATTTAAGGCTGTTAAAGGTTACGAATGTAACGAAAAGTTACCTGTAATGCTAACACTATTGTTATACGCAGACCGGTGAGTTCAGGTTACCCCGATGTAATGACCTTATAGGGCTCTTTTTTTTAGATATTTCATTACTGCTTTGGCGATTTCTTTTGAACTGAATGGATTTTGTCCTGTAATTAAATTGCCGTCCGCAACAACCTTTGAAGTCATAGGTATAAAAGCCTTTTTGTAGTTTGAGCCTCTTTTTTTCAATGCAGCTTCGAGGTTGAATGGTACTTCTTTTTTTCGCCTGGCAAGACTCTCTTCAAACCAGTTAAAACCGGTAATCGTCTTGCCCTTGATTAAATATTCCCCGTTTGATAGCCTGACATTTAACAGTCCTCCAACTCCGTGGCAAACGGCCGATACAATTTTATTATTCTCGTAATGTACCCTGATAATATCCTGCAAAGTTGTGTTGTTGGGAAAATCATACATAGTTCCGTGTCCGCCTGTCAGGTAAACAACGTCAAAATGTTGTCCTGCAACGTCTGTCAGACTTTTTGTGTTTTGCAACAGCTTCATAAAATTTTCGTTGGCATGGTATTCTTTTGAAAGTTTGTCAAGCATCATTGGCTTTAAACTTTCAGGGTCAATTGGTGTATAACCACCTTGCGGGCTTGCAATAGTTATTTCATAACCCTGTTCGCTTGCACTATGATAGAAGTGCGTCAATTCGCTAAGCCACAAACCTGTTGTCAGGGTCTTATTTTCATACATAGCTATATTAGTAACAATAATCAGAACTTTCATTGCCGTTGTTTTTGTTCATTGAAAATATTTGTAACGCCTTCCCTGTAAGTGGTAAATGTAAACTCCGGAAATCTTTTTTTAAATTTATCGGAAATAAAAAGATTATCATACCCGTAGCGTGGTAAAAGTTCCAGCAATTCTTTTGCCTGTTTGCTGAACAGGCTACCCAATTTAAACATCCACATTTTTACAACAGTGTATTTAAAATCTTCGTGGTAAATTTCGGAGGCGAAGCTTATCAGTTCTTTATAGGTAAGCCTGTTGTCATCGCAGGGTAAATGCCAGGTTTGATGATACGCATTTGGTGTATTTCCTATTAACGCCATTGCGCGGCTTGCATCAGGTGTCCAAATCAAAGTGCGTAAAGTATCATCTTTGATGGGGACTTTCAGTTTTTTACCTTGTTTAATGTTCTCAAAGATCAGCGTGTTGGTAATGCTTTGCGTTTTACCTGTTCCGTAAAATTCAGGCGCCCTGCAGATGACCGCTTCAATACTTTTTTTGTTCATTTCGTCCAATAACATTGTTGCCATTTTTGCCCTTACTGTTGATTTTTGTCCATAAGGGACAAACGGACTTTCTTCCGTCTGCGGTTCGCTGTTTTTGGCATACATATAGGTATTGTCAAAAAATACCAGCTTGCATTGATAGTTTTTGCAGGCGTTTATTACGTTGTTCATCATAACGGGAAATTGTTCTTCCCACATTTGCGTATTCATAGGTAATCCTACGGTCAGATAAGCAATATCGCTGCCCTCCACCGCTTTATCCGTTGCCTGGGCATCTAATAAATTTGCAGGAAACAACTGGTCCGTATCATTTATTTTCTTAGGATTTCTGCTTACTAACCTGATGTCAGTTGTATAAGTGCTGTACAATTCCTTTGCCAGCTCTTCGGCAATTTGTCCGTTTGCTCCAAGTATTGTTTGCATATCATTTTAATGTAAGTGAATGAACCATGCAAAGATGGCACATTACACAGTGAAATCATTTGTCTGGTGGCAAAATATTATAGCAGCTATTTTTTCTTTATTGAAAGTTTTATGCCGTGTATTCATAAAAGCACTTATTACCTCAACAAATTTTGTATTTTAGTCCCTAAACAAATTTTAGTTGAGAGAGGCGCTTTTTATTAAGAAGAACAAAGAGAGGTGGCTGAAGAACGAAACCGAGCCGCCTACATCTCCCGATGAAATGGCCGGCAGCTTTACGCAAACGGTTGATGACCTGGCTTATGCCAGAACTTTTTATGCCAACAGTAAAACCGTTCAGTACCTTAATAAGCAGGCCGCTAAAATATACCTCGACATCTACCGTAACAGGAAGGAAGAAACGAGCCGGTTAAAAACTTTCTGGAAATATGAGCTGCCCCTGACCATTCAAAAGCATCATAAAACACTGCTCTTCTCCTTTGTACTTTTTACCGTTTTCTTTTTGCTTGGCTTTTTTGTATCGCAGCAGGATGTGAACGTAGCGCGTGATTTTTTTGGAGACGGCTATGTAGACCAAACTATTGAGAACATAGAAAAAGGAAACCCCTTTGGTATTTATGAGGGCGGTAACCCTTTGCTGATGTGGTTAGGTATTATGGTCAACAACATCAAAGTGGCATTCCTGTTTTTTGTATCGGGCATTTTTGCAGGTATTCCAACTATGTATAAGCTGGCGGAAACCGGGGCTATGGTAGGCATCTTTGATGAGCTGTTTGCTTCCCAGGGATACGGGTTGCAATTCTGGCTGGTGGTATTTGTACATGGTACTTTAGAGATCACGGCAATCATTGTAGCCGGGGCAGCGGGTTTTGTTTTAGGGAAAAGCTATTTATTTCCTGGTACAAAAAAAAGAATGGAAGCATTCAGGGAAGGCGCTAAAGATGGGGTAAAAATTATGATCGGCATTATGCCTGTATTTATTGTTGCAGCCTTTTTTGAAGGGCTTATTACCAGGCTGTATAATGATGCGCCCTGGTTTACCACGCTGGTTACAGCCGCATCAGCCATTTTTGTGGTCTGGTACTTTATTTTATATCCTTTAAAGCTCCGTAAGCAGGCAAAGCAGGTTGCTTCATAAAATTATGGGTAGGAAGAAGTGCCTTTTATTGTATTTTTTACACCTGGCTTTGGCTGTATTTACAGCATGCCTTACAGCAACGGCGCAGACTGAATATGTTGATACCGTACCTGTTGAGCCTCCCCTTGTAGTTGACAGTGTTTATGTTGAGGAGTACGAAGATGAGGAATATTATGACAATGCGCAGAGCTATGAAGATTCAGTAAGAAAAGCCAGGGCCAATGCTTTTGACACGCTTGGCAATCATGCAGGAGATGCTATAGCCTGGCGAAAATTGGACAACGGTTATGTACAGCGCTTAAAAAATAACCCCAATTTTGATTATGTAAAAAACGGTATTCCTAAACCTAAGGTAGAAGCGCCAAAAGAGCAAAGTTTTGATATGAATAGGGTATGGCTGTATATAGCCATTGTGGTTTTTGTTATTATACTTGCCTGGTATGTTATAGAGAATGACCTGTTCCTTTTCAGGAAGAAAGCGGTCTCAGGTATCACTGCCACAGCAGCTGACAGGGAAGAAGATCCTCTATCGGTTCCTTTTCCGGAAGCAATAAAAGAGGCTGTGCAAAGCAAAAACTACAGGCTGGCGGTAAGGTTGCATTACCTGCAGCTGCTAAAAACCTTATCAGAAAAAGGGATCATCAGCTATCAGCCGGACAAAACAAATTTTGATTATTTGTTGCAAGTGCGCTCAACAACGTATTACTATGATTTTTTCAGCGCTACGCGTAATTACGAATATAGCTGGTATGGACTGTTTCCCATTGATGAGGCACAGTACCTGCAAATAGAAAATACGTTCAGTAATTTTCACCAAAAGATAAAAGCATAATTGAAAAAAGCTTTACCATATATATTGGGCGTGTTGCTGGTAGTAGCTGTTGCTATTTATCTTTCAGGTATCCGTATGCCTAAAGGGAGATCTGTAAGTACTTATATTTCCCTCAACAAAAGAGATAAAAACCCTTACGGCGCTTATGTTTTTCATGAAAGCCTGAAACAGTTTTTCCCGAAGGCAAAATTTAAGATCAATTATAACCATCCGGGGGATAGTAAAACTTTTGGCGATTATTTTCAGGACCAGCTATACATTATCCTGCAGCCATCATTCAATCCCGATTCCTACGAAGTGGACGACCTTATTACTTTTATTGACAGGGGAAACAGTGTGTTTATCAGCACTTTTAATATCAACAAGGAACTGTCCCGGTTTGTAAAAGCAACGTCTCAGACAAAAAATTATATGTATTATCCCTTTGGTAATCATAATAGCGATACAATGCAGGCCCGGTTAGCCACACCTCCTTTTGCGGGATCTGCTATTTATACCTATCCGGGCATACAGATAGAAGGATTTTTTAAGGAAACAGACAGCGCTATTTCACAGGTGATAGGAAGTGCAGATAATGGCGCGCCTAACTTTATTCACCTTAAAAAAGGAAATGGCAATTTATACATTCACCTGTCCCCGATCGCACTTACTAATTACTTTTTGCTGTACCATAACAATATGCAGTATTTTGAAAAAATAGCCTCGCTGTTTCCATCAAGTACCCCGCTGGTAATATGGGACGAATATTTCAGCTCAAACCAATCAAAAAGCCGCAACCAGAACAGGGGCTGGTTTAATGCCATTATGCAAAACCCTTATTTCAGGGCAGGTGTTTTAACGGCCTTACTATTGATACTCATTTATGCCCTTACTGAAATGCGCCGCAGGCAGCGGGTGATACCTGTTATAGCAAAACCAAAGAATGATTCTCTTGAATTTGTAAAAACCATCGGACTGCTGTATTATGAACGGGGCGACCATACCAACCTGGCTCATAAACTTAGCACTTACTTTTTGGAGCATGTACGCAGCCGCTATAAAATATTTGCCAAAGACCTTGATAAAAATTTCATAGAAGAGCTTAGCTATAAGAGCAGTGTTAGTGAAAGCCTGGTAAAAGATATTGTGGCCCAGGTCAGCCGTCTCAATAACGAAGGTGTATTTACCGATACGGAATTAATAGCCTTTCAAAACAACATAGAAGCATTTTATAATAAAGAATAAAAAATAACTATATGCAAGATCCTGTTTTTGAAAACCGCATTGATCTCAGCCAGCTGAATGAAGCGGTATTGAGTATCACCGGTGAAATAAAAAAAGTGATTGTTGGCCAGGACGAAATGGTAAAACTGATCATTACTGCATTACTTGCCGATGGCCATGTATTGATAGAAGGGGTACCGGGTGTGGCAAAAACACTTACTGCAAAGCTGGTAGCCCGGGCTGTGGCAGCCTCTTTTATGAGGGTGCAGTTTACGCCCGACCTGATGCCCTCCGATGTAATTGGCACCCCGGTATTCAATCCCGGCGATGCGCAGTTTGAATTTAAAAAAGGGCCGGTGTTTGGTAATATTGTATTGGTGGATGAGATCAACCGGGCGCCGGCAAAAACACAGGCAGCCCTGCTTGAAGTAATGGAAGAAAGACAGATATCCATTGACGGCACCACTTATAAGATGGAGCCGCCTTTTATGGTGCTGGCCACGCAAAACCCGGTAGAGCAGGAGGGCACTTACCGGTTGCCCGAAGCGCAACTGGACCGCTTTCTTTTTAAGATAGAAGTGCCTTATCCCAATGAAGCGGAAGAGCTGCAGATCCTGTCGTTGTTTCACAAAATGGGCAATAACAGTGCTCTTGAAAGTATCAGTCCGGCTTTAACTGCCGTGCAGATAAACCAGCTAAGGCAGCAGGTAAAAGAAATTTTGATAGAAGAGAAGCTGCTGGCTTTTATTGCAAAGCTGGTGCACCATACCCGCAACCATAAATCCATTTACCTGGGGGCGTCGCCACGCGCTTCGCTGGCCATCATGAACGCTGCCAAAGCAACAGCCGCTATACAGGGCAGGGATTTTGTTACACCTGATGATATCATAGCTGTAGCGGTGCCGGTGCTCCGCCACCGCATTATTCTTTCTCCTGAAAAAGAAATGGAAGGCGTGAGCGAAAATGAAGTTATAAAGCAGATCATTAACGGCCTGGAGATACCGAGATAATGTTAAATGTAGAATGTAAAATATTAAATGTTAAATGGAAAGGCGAAATAATATAAAAATGCAATCAGACAGATCACGTTGTTATTTATTATTCAAAATTTAAAATTCAATATTTATCATTTCCTTTGAAATCCTTTTATCTAAATAAAATTGTTTACTACATTGGTGGCGGCTGTGCGGTGCTCTACATGGCGGGATATTTTTTTCCTCCGTTATATAATATAGCATCGCTGGTGCTGGTATTGCTGCTGCTTACAGTAATGGCAGATTTGCTCCTATTATATGGTAAAAAGGCCGGCATTGTTGCTACCCGCCAGTTGCCCGAGAGGTTGAGCATTAGTGACGAAAATCCTGTATCACTTTTTATTTCCAACCGGTACCGGTTTCCGGCTGTAATACAGGTAATTGATGAGCTGCCTGTTCAGCTGCAAATACGGGATTGGGAGCGGCAGCTTACTATACCGGCCACTTCATCGGCCACCATTGCCTACCAGGTAAAGCCGTTTACCAGGGGTGAATATATTTTTGACAATATCAATGTAATCATAAACGGGCCGCTTCGCTTTACCCGGAGAAGGTATTCCATTAATGCCAGGCATACGGTGAAAGTGTACCCGTCATTTATACAAATGCGGCGCTTCCAGCTACTGGCTGTTACCAACCGCCTGCAGGAAGCGGGGATCAAGCGCATGCGCAGGCTGGGCCACAGCACTGAGTTTGAGCAGATCAAAGAGTATGTGCGGGGAGATGATTACCGAATCATCAACTGGAAAGCCACGGCCCGCCGTGGCGGGAGCCTGATGATCAATAATTATTCTGATGAAAAAAGCCAGCAGATCTATTGCGTTATCAATAAAGGCCGGGTAATGAAAATGCCTTTTGGTGGTATGACGCTGCTGGATCACGCCATCAATGCATCTCTCATATTATCAAACGTAGCAATGGTAAAGCAGGATAAAGCAGGGTTGATAACTTTTGCGGAAAAGTTGGACAGTTTTTTGCCTGCCGATAAAAAGCCCGGCCAGATGAACCTGATACTGGAATCTTTGTACAAACAGCAAACCGACTTTTTGGAGGCCGATTATGAAAAGCTGTATGGTATTATCCGCAGCAGGATCACCAACCGGGGCCTGGTAGTATTATTTACCAATTTTGAGTCGCTGGAAGGATTAAAAAGAGAAATGCCCGCATTTAAAAAGATTGCTCACTACCATTTGCTGCTGATCGTATTTTTTGAAAACACGGCTATTAAAGAGCTGATACATTCAGAGGCAGAGGACCTGGAACAAGTATATATTAAAACCATTGCCGAAAAGTTTGCCTTCGAGAAAAAGCAAATGGTAAAAGAACTACAGCAGAACGGCATTCTCAGCATTCTTACAGCGCCGGAACAATTAACTGTGAACACTATTAACAAATACCTGGAGCTGAAGAACAGAAATTATATATAGCTACCGTTTTTTAAGAGCGGAAGACGGCCTTCCTTGCGCAGGTCTGTAGCATAGCAATATGTTGGGCCGACCTGTGCATTGTTGTACTTATTAATTCTACCGGAAAAGTA
>DAOLFI010000949.1:0-1594 GCA_035326385.1 Niabella sp. | reverse complement strand
ATAGGATAAGCTGTACTCGTTTCTTGAGCCTTTACGTGTAGCCTGATCTAACCAATCAAGATCATCACCATAAATAAGAGAGGCATTCGGGTTCAACTTACCATCAATCCCCACAATTTCCGTATTACCTACATTATATGGATTGTAATTACCCAGCATCTGATAAATATCCCTCACCCCGCTGCCACGAAACATCTGCTGGCCTGCAAACGGCCCGGAAGTATAACGGGGCATCACACCAGAGGCATAGCGGTTGGCGCTATCAATAGTAGTATTATTTCCATAGACCAAGCCATTCCGGTAAGACTCCCAGGCAAGCGGATAATACTGGGCAGCATTTACAGTGCTATATGGTCCTATTGCCTGATCAGTTGATCCTAACTGCACCTTAAATTGTATAGACTGCCTGCCTTTACGCCCCTTTTTGGTAGTAATCATAATTACTCCATTAGAAGCTCTTGATCCATAAAGAGATGTTGTGGCAGCGTCTTTCAGCGCAGTGATCGTCTCAATATCATCCGGGTTCAGGTTAGAAAAACCAGCCTCGTATACCGATCCATCTACAATGTAAAGCGGGCTGCTGCTTAGGCTATAGGAGCCAATACCACGCATAAGGATACCCGGACTGGAGCCCGGAGCACCGCTGGCCATAGTAGTTTGAATACCCGGGGCAGAACCCACCAGCGCATTCAGCGGGTTAGACAGTACCCTGTTTTCCATCTGTTTTGCATTCACCTGCGCAGCAGAACCTAAAAAATTCTCTTTCTTGATAGAGCCATAAGCCACTACTAGCACTTCATCCATAGCAGAAGCCTGTGCCTGCAAAGACACGTTGATACTGCTGTTTGTACCAATAGATACTTCTTTCGTCTCTTTACCAACAGAAGAAAATACCAGCACCCTGGCATCTGCAGCTACAGTAAGGGTATACGTACCATCTTCTTTAGTGGTAGTACCCGTACTGGATTGCTTTACAATAACAGAAACATTGGGAAGCGGGAGGCCGTTTTCATCTGTCACGGTCCCCGTGATTGTTTTTTGAGCGAGCAACTGCCCTGAACATAATAGCAGGACTGTTACTACTGCTAACAGTTTTCTCATTTGCTTGTAGTTTTAGTTTTAATGTCCGATTAACCGAGTTTGCAATATTATAATAAAGACCGCAAAAACATGACCTCCATTACCTCTTTTTTCTGGCGTTTTTTTACATCTATTAAATGTAAAAATCTAGTAAAGGATTCTCCTTTGTACAATAGTAAAATTCCCGGCACTTTGCCCAGCACACTATTTAAGAGTTTATATTAAGCATAAAAGCATAGGTGTATAGCTGGGCTCTCTTTTATCAACAGTTCCGGCATTGATTATGCTCACCCTGAATAAGACAAGAGAAAGCTGATTTTGCTGCATAAACATAATATTTCCGTCCCTGATAATAAGGATCGCTGATGAACAGGTGGTTGTAAGACGCTGACTTTTTAAGGCGTTCTTTAATGTGCCTTTTTATCGCCTCCCCGCTTCCCTCCAAAGCTTATCAGCAGCGCCGGCAACAAAACAAGATTGGTGACAGTAGCCGTAATCAGTGTAAGTGAAGTAA
>DAOLFI010000133.1:0-7586 GCA_035326385.1 Niabella sp. | reverse complement strand
ATTCCGAAATATGCCTTTGGTAATATATTACTCCTTGGCGATGCAGCTCATGCTACAACGCCTAATATGGGACAAGGCGCTTGTCAGGCTATTGAAGATGCGGCGGTGTTGTATGATGAGCTCTTAAAAGGAGGCGAATTAAACAGTATATTCCTGCGATTTGAAAAAAGAAGATTGAAGCGCACCCATTTTATTACCAACCAGTCTGCCCGTATTGGCAGAATAGCGCAGGCTGCCAACCCTTTGATGATAAAAATTCGTAACGCCATATTTAGGGCAGTGCCGGACAATATTCAAGACAGGCAATTCAAAAAACTATATAGCACAGATTTCTGAAATAAACCACATAGGGTAATTAGATTCTAAAAATATCCTTATAAAAGCTATATGGTTAAAACGTTGCGGCTGACGATCATCTGCTTTATATTAATCACAATAAAAAGGCAGAAATAATCCCAGGGGCGGATGGTCAGACCCTGGGATCCGCTTCAATTTTAGAAAGAGAGGTTCAGCTTTAACTGCAGGTTGCTGGTGCTGATATTTGCTTTGTTATAAGTATAGCCATCTTCGTAATTACCGGTTCCTTCTTCATAGTTCATTTTGGTTTTGCCAGGGGCGTAGTCTAACGCTAAACCAATGATCCCTCTCCGGACTGAGAATCCGAAGCTGGGTTTAAAGCCCAACGTTACTATACCTAAGGCATTGCTGTCATCCTCATCCTTATACCCGTTTTGCAGGAACAGATACTCAGAACTGCCGGCATACTCATAATTGAAATGATAGGCGCTGACAGCCAGTTGTACCCGGGCATCAATAATCAGTTTTTCTACCGGCTTGAAGGAAACAACAGGACCCAGTCTGGTGGAAAGCGAGGCTACCAAAGGATCGCTGGTTGCACCTGCATCCCCTTTATCATTTTCATAGGCTCCCCATTTCTTTAACGGGTTATAAGTTAAAGAAAACACCGTCCAGTCGAGGCCATAGCCGATCAGATCTTCGCTCTGGGGCCTGTTGAAATAATATGCTTTACCCATTTCCAATACAAACCCGGTTCCCGATCCGTAGTTGGAGGCCAGAATGTTTTGTTTGGGCGACAAATTATGATCTATTTTACCCGGCAGGTTGTTGAGGCCTAATCTTAAATAGCCCCTTCTGAAAGGAGAGCGCTCGTTTTGTGAAAAAGAGGCGGATACACAACATAGCAGTGCGGCTGCAATAAAAATTCTTTTCATTTAAAGTGTGTTTGATTTATTTTTTGAGTGAAAGATCCTCAGGAAATGATGTTGTTCATGTTGTTTTTAATTAATTATGGTGGCTTAACCCAAATAGTTTTTTAATACGGTATTCCTATCACGCTGCCGTTCATTTTTTCCGAATATGAGTGATCAGGTTATTTGCCTTATGCAGTTGTTTTAAATAAGTTGAATATAAATAAGCCGTTCGTTGTCTCTGGTTTACAATAGCTAAAATAGCTAAAATTTCTTTAATAATTAAGCTGAAATTTTAAATTCAGGTATTTGCGCTAAAAGATCCTGGTAAAAGGATTGGCTCCATTAGAATTCGTTACTATTTGCTATTTGTACTGTCCCGAACAGATCACCCGGGCTATTCATCAGAAAAAAATAAAAGAGATAGCAGGTGGATATAAACACGCTGAATCATTAATGGTATAGTTTTTTCTTAATAACCATATAAAGCATTTCTATACTAAACCATAAAAATTAAAATCATGGCAAAAGCAACAGCAAAACAGGTAGCTCCGAAAAAAGATGCTGCCGATGAACTCCAGGAATTTTTTGAGGATGGGTTGAAAGATATCTATTGGGCAGAAAAAGCACTTGTAAAGGCATTACCTAAAATGCAAAAAAATGCAACTTCTGCACACTTGAAAGATGCTGTCGGTAATCATTTGGAAGAAACAAACGGTCATGTGACACGCCTGGAAGATGTATTCAAGTCTATTGGTAAGAAAGCGCAGGCTCAAAAATGCGATGCTATGGACGGTCTTCTTAAAGAAGGAGAGGGTATTCTTAAAGAAACAAAGCCTGGTCCGGTGCGGGATGCTGCTATCATCGCGGCAGCCCAAAAAGTAGAACATTACGAAATTGCCACTTATGGCACACTGGCCACTTATGCAAAATTGTTAGGGCATAAAACTGCGCTCAATCTGCTGTTACAGACATTAAAAGAGGAAAAGAACTGCGATACCGGTTTAACAAAGCTCGCAAAAACAGAGATCAATTTAAAAGCAGTATAAGTATAAAGATAAGCCGCTTTCACCGGCGGCTTATCTTTAAAATAGCTATTGTTATTTATTTATCAGGTCCCAAATATTTATCGAACCAGCTCAGCAACTTTTCCGGTTTTTGTCCAAAGTAATTATATGCATAAAACCGTTGGTTTGAATCCTCTATCCAGAACAGTTCTTTTTCCGCTGTTCCGAGTGCATTAAATATTTCATTTCCATCCTTTTCAGCGTCTATTAAAAAGTCCCGGCGCAATTGCACCATCAAAGTGGGTAATTTAACATGCTTTGCATAGGGTACTGGTGTTTCATCATCCAAATGGAAACCTGTGAGCTCATGAAGACGTTCATCAAGCTGCCGTGCAGCTTTTTCCGGATCAGCCTTTATCAACTCCGCACCTTTTTCAATAAATGCCCTTGCGGAAACGATATTCAGGAATAATGCAGCCTTTATATGGGTAAATTCTTCGGGCCATCTCGCCATTGCCATTACTGTAGAAATTGATCCCAGGCACCGGCTGTAAATACCAACTTTCATCGTTTTTAGATCAGCCCGGTTTTTTACATAACGGATAGAGCCTACCACATCACGGCACTCAAGTTGACCCAAGCCTGAAATTCCACCATTACCCTGCCCGCTAAGTCCATGGTTACGCAAATCATATGTAAGAATATTATAACCGGCATCATGCAGATGTTTAAGCTCTGGAAGGAAATTCACCTCAAATCCACCAAACATAATATTCCACGGCGGCAGATGTCCGGGATAACCGTAACGATTACATGGCATTGGATGATTGATGATTAAAAGTTTATTGGAAGCTGCAGGAATGAACCAGCCTTCCAAAGGCACTCCGTCTAAAGAAGGGAAAAATACATCCTCATATTGTAAGCCTACCTCATCCGGTTTCCGTAATACGGGTGTTCTGTCGCCATGAGCAAACAGTTGTGCATATTGTTCAATCATTGGATGCAATACATGAGAAATAGCGTTTGCAATATTTGAAGCCACATTTCCTAAATAGCTTGTGATCTTTGCATCATTTTGTCCTAAATGCTTACTTTGATTTTCCACGTTTTTGAATTTTAAATAATGAAAAGTCAAAAACTATACCCTATTGCCGGAGATATAATGATGTTGGTAAATACACGGTCTGTCATTAACGATTCTATGAATAATACCAGGGCAAGACATGGTATGACTGCTATATTAAATGGAGCTTTTTTAAAAAAGAGAAGTACTGAGGAGTTGCTGTCATCTATAGCGTTCCGATGATTCTGATAAGAAATTTACCTCCCGGATCAGACTGGCAGGGAATTTGAAATGTATACACAATTAATATCTTTTAATAATTAAAAAAAATAAGTTATGAGAAGTTTACTATGGCTCGTTGCTGTTATATGTATTATTATTTGGATTTTAGGATTGATGGGCGTAGGTGGTGGAATGGGAATGGGTAATTTAATCCACATCCTGTTGGTTATTGCCATCATAGTTGTGCTATTCAATATCATTTCAGGCCGTAAGCCTTTAGATTAAGTAAAGGGTGTTAGAGCTCCGGAAGGTTTTTTATTATACGCTACTATAAGATTAGAAGAGGGCAGTGCTTTGCCCCTACGAAAATGAGAGTTGTATTGTTTACAATGATTATTAAAAGTGTGTTTTAAAAAGCTAGTTTAGAATGGCCACTACTATTACCAGGTTAAAAAAGATTTCTTTTTGTTGATAAAAACTGCTGGCATCAAATTTGAAATCTGATAATCCTGGTGATGCATTGAATTAAGCTTTCACTATAAATTCTGTACTCTATGAAGAGGTCGTCAAAAAAAAGCATACGCCCTAAACAATCTCAGCAACGCCCTGGCCGGCAAAACAAGTTAAAGCCTGTCTCAGAAACTTATCCGGTTCAATATCCACTGGGCAGGTTACAGGGCAAGGTTGCTATTATAACCGGCGGTGACAGTGGTATTGGTAAAGCTGTTGCTTTATTGTTTGCAGCAGAAGGTGCAGATATTTTGATTGCTTACCTGAATGAAACAGAGGATGCCCGACAAACACAAGAAGAGGTAATGTTATTAGGTCGTAAATGTGTGCTTGTAAAAGGTGACTTAGGTAAAGAGCTTCATTGTAAAAAAGTAGTTGAAAAGGCCATGAGTGCTTTCGGGCAAATTGATGTTTTGGTAAATAATGCAGCGCTTCATTGGGAAGAAAAGGATATCAGGGATATTGATACCACCCAGTTAATGCGCACCTTTCACTCAGATTTCTTTTCTTATTTCTGGATGTGCAAATTCACTATTCCTTACTTAAAGAAAAACAGCTGCATTATTAATACCGCATCTGTAGTAGCTTACAGGGGAAGCCCCAGGTTACTTGACTATGCCGCTGCTAAAGGCGCCGTAATCAGCTTTACCCGCAGCCTTGCTAATAACCTGGTAGAAAAGGGGATTCGTGTAAATGCAGTGGCACCCGGGCCTGTATGGACGCCCTTAATTGCTTCAACATTTAGCAAAAAGGATGTGAGCACTTTTGGGAGCGATGCACCAATGAAACGGGCAGGTATGCCTAATGAAATTGCTCCTTCATTTCTTTTTCTTGCCTGTGAAGATAGTGGCTTTATCAGCGGACAGGTAATGCATCCAAACGGGGGAGAGGTTGTTAACGGCTAAATGTTCTCAATAATCATTGACCTTTAATATAAGGGCAATGTATTCTAAAAAAAAATAAAGTCTTAATCGATGTTATATAAATTATATTTTTTAACCTTAAAATTGGAATATTATGAGTACAGTAAATGATAAGATCAAAGGCAATTGGAATATCATTAAGGGTAACCTAAAACAAAAATGGGCTGATCTGACCGATGATGATCTACTTTATGAAGAAGGGAAAGAAGATGAAATGATCGGAAGAGTACAACAGAAAACCGGAGAAACAAAAGAGAACATTAACGAGTTCATTGAAAAGCTGAAATTTGATTAGTCGCCTTCCAAATTATCAAAAAAACCCGTGTATAACCACGGGTTTTTTTTAAGGAATATTTCGTATAAATAATAAATCTGTTTAAACTTTTAAAATTTTGCTTTCAAAATCAATAACAGAAACCCTACTGATTGGGAGGCCAGCGAGTTGATTAGGATAGCCGCTAAATAACTATGGCGATAAGTGCTAGCGCAGTGCACTTTTTATAGCCACTAGTTCCGGAAAAATTAAGAAGCCCTTCAATCAGTGCTTTCCATTCAATTTTAGAAAGTCCAATCATACCGCTTACAGCTATAAGACCATTTCTTAACTTGTCCGGCATAGGGGCATTTTTAAAATTAGGTCGCTCGTTTCTGCCATAGATACATGCGCAAATACAATTTGCGCTTCTTGAAATCATAAAGGTGGAGGTAGCATTTTTATGGTAAAAATGAGCGATATTAACAGCATCGGGCTGAGTGGGATCAACAGATGGTGAACATTCTATGAGCAGATTCTCTTCTTCATTCTCTTTTAAAAATTGATTGCTGATCTTTTTTACCTGTACCCAGTCAAATCCCCCCGCTTCCATTGTTCCCGGACCTGGAATGTCAATACGAATATAATCACCTTGTACAGGGATTCGTTCAACAGGTTTGCCTTCTATATCATAAAGGCGAAAAGATGCACTGCCTTTGCCTGCATATTCTTTCCAGCGGTTGATATTAAGAAAACGCCGTTTTAAAAGATCAAATTCCTCAAGGGCACGCTCTTTACTTTCAAAGCATTTGTTGCTTTCTGTGTCATGGTATCCGCCTCCGGTGTGCTTAGGAATACCGGGGATTTGTTTGGGTTTCATTTTTACAGGTCTTCTGTGATTTTTTTACCGCTGCTTTTTGGCTATAATTAAATCTTAAGGGAAGATATAATAGGATGAGTAAACTAATAAATATTACGCCGGAACTTTACGTCCTGCTTCTCTTTCCCAGAAGCGGTGCTGTCCTGCAGCATCCAGGAATTGTTTAACATTACCATTTATAACAACACCTTTATCTTCCTTGTTGCAATAAGTTCTTTCTAAAAATGTAATGGCATCTTTATCTGCACCTATTGCTTTGCAGTGGCGGAACTGTTCATTTACAAAGTGTATGGCATCCGGATCCGAGGCCAATGTTTTTACAGATTTCTCACCTCCGGGTATATATACGGCATCAAACAGCACCGAAGCTGTATTGAACAATGTTTCATCTGGCTGCAGCTGCTTCCCCTCAGCAGTGCTCACAGGGCCAAGCGTTGGCGCTATCAGTTTTATTGCAGCGCCTTCCCGGGCTATTGCTTTTTGCAATGCCTGTATGGTAGTGCCATTTACACCACCAGCAATAAGTACTGCTATACGCCGGGAAGCAATAGTTCCCTTATTAGAACCAGCCATGCTTAAAGCAGGTGATTGCTCTATATCCTGCTTTACTTTTACAGAGGTATAATCCCGTGTATTTCCATCAGCTGGAATAGCGCCGTTTTCAACAGGCATTGCTTTTTTGGGTATTGGTAAGCCTAACCTGCCGGCAACGTACCTGGCCAGGTCCATATTAACATGGGTAAGCGTATTTACCATCCTTTCCCTGATAGCGGGAATGGTAACTTTAGACAATTCAAAACTGAAAGCATCTTTAATGTGCTGCTGTTCCGGCTCCGTTTGGCTGTTGTAAAATAAAGCCGCCTGTCCAAAATGATCGCGGAAGCTTTTACTGCGTGCTCTTATTTTCCTTGCATCGATCCTTTCGGTGTAAGATACAAATCCTCCTTCGGCAGCCTTTGCCATATAGGGGCATCCGCCTCCTATGCTGTTAGGTGAATAGCTGGATTTTCCCTTGTTAATCTGCATCTGCATATGGCCATCACGCTGGTTATTATAAATAGTATTTACCGACTGGTTAATGGGGATCTGGTGAAAATTGGGACCACCCAACCTGGATAATTGAGTATCTGTATAGGAAAATAAACGGCCCTGCAGCAGCGGATCATTGGTAAAATCTATACCAGGCACTAAATGTGCAGGACTAAACATTACCTGCTCCGTTTCCGCAAAAAAATTATCAGGGTTTCGGTTTAAGGTCATCCTGCCAATGATCTGCACCGGCACTAGCTCTTCCGGCACCAGCTTGGTGGGATCAAGCAGGTCGAACGCGTATTTGTGCTCATCTTTTTCCGGAATGATCTGAACTCCCAGTTCCCATTCCGGGTAATTTTCTTCTTCTATTGCCTCCCACAGATCCCTGCGGTGGAAATCAGGATCTTTACCCGAAATTTTCTGCGCTTCATCCCATGCTACTGAATGCACACCCAAAACAGGCTTCCAATGAAATTTTACGAAGCTGG
>DAOLFI010000132.1:0-7601 GCA_035326385.1 Niabella sp. | reverse complement strand
ATATAGAGGTGGTAACGTATGAATTAAGGAAGGGCAATAAGGGACCTGAGCGGAAATATTATTATCTGACCGACCTGGGACAAAGCCTCTTTACTCAATTTGTAAAAAGGAATATCTATTTATTTTATTCAGAAGAGATTAAAAACCTTTTAAATATTTGAGTTATGAAAACAATAACACCCTTCTTATTAAGATTTGCAATGCTTGCAACGGTCTTAACCATTATTTTCAGATATTTCCTGAGTTATGGTATTGATACCGGAACCACAGTTATTATTGTTTCCACTGCAATTCTATATGGGTTATGTATGTTTATGGCAGGATGGTATTGGGGTAAAAAGGATGGAGACTATCTGCCCATTCATGATGTAGGGTTCCGGTTTCACCTGGTCACTTTCCTGGTGCATAACGCCGTATCAGAGCTCTGGTTTATACTTGGGTTCAATTCTAAGTATGAAAGAATTGAAACTATACATATTACAGCTATTTGCTGGAGCATTTTGTTGTTGCTTCACTTTATACTCTTTCTGTACGCAAGAAAAAATACTATAAATAGCCTGGATAAAACAGATTTGTTTGAGTAGACTGAACTTTTCTTTTTATATAGGAAGGAGTTTGATCGTATCTGATGATATGCTAAAAGCGATAAGCACTTTCTTTTTGAGAAACTGTATTACGTAAGCCACGGGCTGTCAGCGTTTAATTTCGCGAAAAAAAATTCGGGCATTATTTATTAAAAAAGAGGCCATTGCGGCCTCTTTTAATATATGTAAAGATTAATGGAAATTATTTACAGCCAGCTTCCCACAAAGGCTTCACTGGCCTTAGAGTCGTCTGCCAGTTTCTTTCTTCTTGCTGCTACTTTTCTTCTTTGCTTAAACATGGTTCTGAACATCAGTGGTATAAACAGGAAGATCGCTGGCGGAATACCCATAAAGGAAATCCATTTGCCGCCGTACTGTCTCTGCATCGGGCGTTTAAGCCTTTCTGCTATAAGATACATGCTGGGTACCATAAACAGCGTCATAAAGAACGCAAATAATAAACCAAAGATGATGGTCCATGAAAGCGGTTTCCAGAAAGTTACATTGTCTCCCCCGAAGAATATTTTCGGGTTAAGCTCGGAAAACAGGGTGACGAAGTTAATATTGAAGCCTACCGCAAGAGGTATCAGTGCCAGTATAGCTGCCATGGCGGTGAGCAATACAGGAATGATACGTGTTTTACCTGCCTGAATTACCGCTTCTTTTGTTTTCAACCCCCGTGCTCTCAGCTCATCTGCAAACTCAATTACAAGGATACCGTTTTTGATAACAATACCTGCCAGCCCCAGGATACCTACGCCGGTCATTACCACAGATACTGTCATACCTGTTAATGCAAAACCTAACAATACACCAATAATACTGAATACAATTTCTGTAAGGATGATAACAGATTTACTCATAGAGTTAAACTGCCATACCAGTATCAGCAGAATCAACCCCATAGCAATCAACAAGGCTTTTCCAAGGAAAGCGCCTGTTTCTGCCTGCTGCTCACCTTCACCGGTTTGCTTAATAGTTACATCATCGCCGGTTTTCCTGAAGCTTTGAACAGCTTTTGCTATTTGTGCATTCACTGCCGTAGGCGTGTATCCGGAAAGTACGTTACTTCTTAAAGTAATAACGCGCTTCTGATTTTTACGCTGTACACTTCCTAAAGTGTTTGTATAGTCTACAGTAACTAATGAACTTATAGGAACACTTTTTACCAGCCCCGTGGCCATATCCCTGAAGCGGATATTCATATTCAAAAGATCGGTAAGGCTCTTTCTTTGCAGCTCATCGCTGCGCACATAAATCTTATATTCATCCTCACCATCTTTTATTTTGCTGGCTTCATTACCAAACAAGGCCGTACGGAGCTGCATACCTATTTGTGCAGAAGAAACACCCTCGCTTAACGCACGCTCACGGTTTACTGTGAGCGAGATCTCTGGACTGGCCAGATCCACGTTCATCTTCAATTCCTCTACCCCCGGAATCTGTATGCTGTCCAAATAGTTTTTAAGATCTACGGCAGACTTGATCATATCATCAAACTGTTCGCTGGCTACTTCAATATTGATAGGGGGATCAGTGGGCGGTCCGTTCTGTTCCTGTTCCACAGAAACCTCTGCTCCCGGGATATTTTTAATAGCAGCGCGTATCTTGTCTAAGTAAGGGCCTGTTTTTACGCCATGCCTTTTTTCATATTCTACAAAGGATACCTGTACGCGGCCCAGTTCACTGCGTGTGCTCCTGTCACCACTGTTAGGATCAGCAGCTCCCACTGCAACATTGGCAATCACACTTTCTACTACAGGATTGGTTTTGTTCTTAGCATGATCAATATCCAAAGCCTGGTTCACCCTGCTTTCCAGGTAACGGGTAACGGAATCGGTGTATTCAACATCCGTACCGGTAGGAAGCTTCAGGTACACATAGATAAAGTTGGGATCGGAGCTCGGGAAGAATACTACCTGTGTTCTTCCTGTTGCGCTCGAAATACTGAAAACGATAAAAGAGAAAATCAATAATCCGAATGCGCCCACCAGCAACCAAACCGGTCGCCAGCCGTTTACGGCCCATTTCAGCAGAGATTCATAGTGGTTCATGATCCAGGGTAGTACGCGGTTTTGGAAACCATGGATCCAGTCTGTAAAGAAGTAAGTGTTCAGTACAGTAAGTAAAGCCATGCAAAGGGAAAGGTTTCCGACAAAAAAGAATCCGCTTCCATTAGGACTTGCCATGAATCCCAACAGATCAAAGAGCACTCCCATGATCACCATTACTAAAAATGGTTTGGAGCGGAATACACGGGATTTCTTTTTCTCTGTATGATCTTCAGGATGGTTCATGAAATCCACTGCAAATACCGGGTTCATGATAAAGGCTACCAGCAATGATGCCGTCAGCGTAAATATCAGCATCAATGGCAGGTACACCATGAACTTACCAATGATCCCCGGCCAGAAAAGCAGCGGGAAAAACGGGGCCAGCGTAGTAAGCGTACCGGCAAGTACCGGAACAAATACTTCCCCGGCAGCCATCATAGCCGACTTTTGCGAATCAATAGCTCCTTTAGCTTCTACAAATATGCGGTGGGTATTTTCTATCACCACAATGGCATCGTCCACAATGATACCCAATCCAAAAAGGAGGGCAAACAGCACCATGAAGTTCAGTGTAATACTGCTGCCAATCACAATTTCCCCCAACGGAATGAACATAAAGGCCACAAACATACTCAGTGGCACGCTTAATGCTACGAAGAAGGCGTTCGTTAATCCCATAAAGAACATCAGGATGATCAAAACCAGTACAAACCCAATAACGATAGAATTTACCAGTTCGTTGAACGATGTGCGCGTAGAAATACTCTGATCGCCGGTAATAATTACATTCAGATCCTGCGGAAAAATATCAGCTTTCATTTCTTCGGCGATCTGCTTAACGGCATCGCTGGTTTCAATAAGATTTTCGCCTGATCTTTTCACTATGTTCAGCGTTACCACGTTCTTTCCATCTAAGCGGGCATAGCTTTCTGTTTCCTTCACTGTATCTTTAATAGTAGCTATATCTTTCAGGTAAACAGGATTGCCGCTGGTGTTGCGCAGAATTACTTTTTCAATATCAAAAGCAGTTTTAAACTGGCCTTTTAGCTGCAGGTTGCGCTTCATATTACCCACTTCAAGCAAACCACCGCTGATATCCATATTTTCATATTTGATAGCGTTGGAAATATCATCGAAGGTGATGCCGGCTGCCTGCATACGTGCATTATCCACGTTTACCTGGAACTCTCTTTCCGGAGCGCCTACCAGGTCTACCCTTGTAATTTGTGGCAGCTCTTCCAGCTTGTCCTGTAATTTATCAGCATACTCCTTTAAGCGTACCCCGTCATAATCGCCGCTCAGGTTCACATACATGATGGGCATTTCCGAAAGGCTTACTTCGAGCGCAGTGGGCTCCTGGGTAAGATCGGTAGGAAGATCCTGCTTGGCTTTATCAATCGCATCTTTTACCTTTTGCAGGGCTGCGTCTACCTTTACATCGGTTCCAAATTCTACCTGTATAGCGGAATAGTCCTGTACCGAAGTACTGGTTACTTTGGATATTTTAACACCTGTGATGCCTTTTATTTGTTTCTCGATAGGCTGTGTTACCAGGTTCTCCATATCCTTGGGCGAATTACCTACATAAATTGTAGCAATGTATACTGTAGGTATTACCACATCCGGAAAACTTTCTTTAGGCAGCGTAACAAAAGTGGTAGCGCCAAATATAGTTACAAAGAGAATAAGCAGGTACACCGTGGTGCGGTTCTTTACAGCCCACGATGTTGGCTTAAACTCTTTAAATTTTTCAGTGAAATTTTCTAAAACGCTCATATACGAGGTTGTTTGAAGTTTGAAGTTTTGTGTTTCTGACAGCTATTTATCAGCTGTCAGCTGTCATCTATCCTCTGTCATTTATTGTCCGGGGGTTGTAGTTATTACCTGGCCATCGTATATACTTTGGAATCCTTCGGTAATCAGCTGGTCCCCGATGGCAAGACCCGATTTGATTTCCAGCTTATCACCATAGAGCTCTCCGGGGATAACCCTTTTTTTACGGGCAACCAGTTTTTTGTTTTCAGTAACGGCTACTAAAACAAATTTTCCCTGTTGATCGGTTTGTAATGTATTTACCGGTATGGTGATAGCATCCGGCCTGCTGTAATCTTCGAGCTGCACTTTAGCGATCTGGTTGGCACGGATGGCAGGGTCAGCTGGTACATTGGCTTCTACATAGAAGCTTCTTGTAGAAGGATCAATCAGCTTACTTACTACTGACACTTTTGTTTTTATTTGCTTATTGTTGGCTTCGGGTAGTGTAATGGTGATAGGTGTACCTACATTGATCCGCTCCAGGTAGTTTTCCGGAACGTTTACCAATAAGCGTAAAGCAGAAGTGTTGACTATTGATATTTGCGGACCAGAAAGCCCCATTCCTGTAAAGGCTTCACCAATCCTTACGTTTAGCTGATCTATTGTTCCATCAATGTCTGCTGTGACATTTGTAAAGCTTACCTGCTCCCTTACTGCTCCTGCCTGTGCTTCCACTGCTTTTAACTGGGCGTTCAGCTGGTCTACCGTGGCTTTGGCCTGTATTACCTGCATTTCAGCTCCTATGTTATTATCCCAAAGGTTTTTTTGGCGCTGATAAGTTGTATTGGCCAGTTCCAGCTGTGCTTTTACGGTAGCTACCTGTTGCTGGGCTGCAACCAGCTGCTGACGGGCTATGGCATCATCCAACTTTAAGAGGGTTTGCCCTTTGCGTACCCTGTCGCCCTGTTTTACAAAAATGGAACGAACAATGCCTCCCTGTCCGTTACGCGGCGCTACATAGGCATTTTTACGGGCATCTATTTTCCCCTGCAAATCAATATAATGATCAAAAGCATTACTGCTTATCTTTTCTACTGAAACCAGCTTGGCTCTCACATAGGTGGGATCCAAAGCAGCAATTTCATCGTTCAGGGCGTTGATCTGATCTGTAATTTTCTTTTGCTCGCCTTTAAGTTTTTCCAGCGTTGCTTTTTTATCGTTAAGTGCGCTGTTTTGTTCCTTCTTGCCGCTGCCGCAAGAGGCTATGATGGCTGTAAGCGCTACTATTGATGTTAGTTTTAATATATACTGCATAGTAAGGGGATTTATAGTTAGGGTTAAGGCCTGCCTCAGGCAGACGGATTTAAAGTTTTCCTGTTGCTTTTAAGAAATCAATTCTTGCAATTACTGCATTATACAATGCAGAGAAATAATTGGTTTGAGCTGACTGTAACTGTACGCGGGCTGCATCAATCTCGATCTGGCTGCCGGTACCTACTTCATATTTCTTTTTAGTTTGCTGATACACTCTTTCTGCCAGCGCCATATTTTGTTTCTGGTAATCCATATCCACAATTGCAGTCTTAAAAGTATTGACAGCTGATTTTTGCTCCTGGTCTATGCTCAGCTTCAAAGCTTCGATCTGGTTTTGTGTTTGCTTCAGCTTAATACGGGCTTGCTCTATTTTTGCATTAGTGGCAAATCCTTTGAAAATAGGAATGTTTAAGTTTAAGGCGATGGAGCTTGCTGTAAACCATTTGCTTTTCCATAAGCCTCCAAAAGTATTTTCCATTGCCATTTTAGTATAATTGCCTGTTAAAGCAAGGGTTGGGATTTTGCTGTACTGGTAACGTTGTATATCATATTGATTCAGCTTTTCCCCCAGCAAAGCCGTTTGGTAATCCCTGCGCTGTGTATAATCAAAGTTCAGGGCTTCTAAAATTCCTTCTTTTATAGTTTCATCAGTCAGTTCATCAGTAAGGATCAGCTGATCAGTAACGGGCATGCCCATTAAAACCTTTAAGCCTAAATAACCATTGTTTACATTATTCAGCACCTGTGTTTTTTGTGATTTCAGGTTAGTGATCTGCACATCCAGCTTATCAATATCCAGCTTCTCAGCAAAACCATTATCATACATGATCCTGGTGTCATGCTTGTTTTTTTCAAGCAACCCCAGGTTAGAATCAAGCAGTGCGATCTGTGTTTTACTAAGCACCAGCTGGTAATACACTTTTGCTACGTTAAGCCTGATTTGTTCTGCGGTTACTTCTGCCGATTTTTCATTATACTCTATCAGCGCTTTCCTTGCCTGGAGGCCGGTAAATACCTGTCCGTCAAACAATATCTGGTTCAGAGAAATACCAGCGTTGGAGTTCCATTTGGTGCCAAACTGGGCGTCTATAAAGCCGTAATCAACGCTGGGATCATATTCCACAGGGTTTCCATCCCCGTCTGTTACACCCAGTTGCTGAAGGGTAGCAATTACCGCCGGGGATAAAAAGTTAGGTAATCTTTGTGTGGCTACATTAGGGTTAAAGGTGGTGGAACCGAATCCGTTTATCTGCGGATAGGCCATACCGGTTACTTCCCTGTTTACCTGCTGCTGTAATTGTATGTTCAGCAATGCATTTTTTACCTGGACATTATTTTTTTCTGCATAATCAAAGGCTTCCTGCAATGAAAATTGATGCACCTGTTGTGCGAAGCCCGTGCCTGCCCAAAAAAATAAAAGAAGCGAGGTTAATGGTTTAAGTCTTCTCATATTTTATTTTTTGCTCTTTTTTCTTTGTATTTATTTATTAATCTGATACCTTTTGGAGTGGCAATACCATAAAGGAACAGGATGAAAATCTCTTCTTGTAAGGAGGCAAGATCTGTGTTTACCCTGGCAAAAAAATCCTGCTGAAAAGGCAGGCTGATACTCTCAATTCTTAAACTGCTTACCAGTGTAACATTAATATCTTCCCTGTATAGCCCGTCCTTTATGCCCCATTCAATGCTTGACCTGATGAAGTTGTATAAAAAATCCTGCTTGAACTTTAAGAACTTTCTATACGCTGCCGGATAATATTTCTGCATATCAAAAAGTAATACCGGGTTGGTCTTCTTCATCAGCTCCGATACGGTTTCTGTGGCTAAAAAACTCTCGTGGATCGCATTCTCTGCTTTCTCCCTGCTGGCCTGGCAATGGGCATTGTTTGTTTCC
>DAOLFI010000131.1:0-7607 GCA_035326385.1 Niabella sp. | reverse complement strand
TCCTTACCATCCGGGGTTTTGCACGGTATTACCGTTGGCTAACATTTCTGTTTCGGCAACCGGCCACAAGTAGTCTCTCATTGTATAAGTAGGTGTATATAATACTTTTTGCCTGTAATAAAACGCTGCTTCTTTCTGATCTATATCCCAACCGCTTATTGATTTGCTGAATTCTGCGGTAGCGCGTTTCCAGCGTCGCATATCCCAAAAACGCTGCCCTTCAAAAACTAATTCTATTTCGCGCTCTCTTTGAATAATCTGCCGCAGGCCGTCTTTGCCTTGCGGTTTGTTTGGAATGGAAGAGTAATTCTGCCAGGAAGCCAATACGCCCTGCAAACCAGCCCTTGCTCTTATCAGATCAAGATAATTATAAATTTCGGAAGAGGGACCTGCATCCTCGTTCAGCGCTTCTGCATATAGCAGGTACAGGTTTGCCAGCCTGAACTCGGGCCAGGGATAAGCAATCAGCGAGATACTTGTAGAGGTAACCACATTTTGATAGTTCACTACTTTTTTAGGCCAGAAACCGTTAAAATTACCATTTACTGCATTTACGTTAGCGGCAGCCTCGCCTCTTTTTGAAGAAACAAACCACATATTATTGTCATCAAATTTGCCTTGTCCGTACCACTGACCTCCATCAAACCCAAGATTGGCATAATACCTAGGCTCTCTGTCGAAATTCAATCCTACAGTAGTATAGCCTACCCTTATTTGATATTTTTCGGCCTCAGTACCTGTTCTTAAGGCAAATTGGCCGGCCATATTCCAGGAGGGATCTTCTTCAACAGGTACTCCGTTCTTGCTGTAAAATATTTTAGTGATTTCAAGAGGTACTCCTGCAGTTCCCTGCGCGCCAGGGCTGGCCACTGTAGAGGGGTCGAGCCCCCTGGGATGTGCAGCCTGCTGGTAACCAGACGTCATGCTATTGGTGTTTCCCCAGATTACTTCCTTATTCCATTTTTCAGTAACTGCATTGCGAATATTCATCTGTGTTCTTATATAATCCGAAACTTCGTATTGCGCCGCGCTTTGATTGTAATAATACAAAGTGTTTCCTGCTTCATGACAGGCATCAATAGCTGCTTTGCAGGCATCTTTTGCCTTCGTCCACTTTGCAGCATCGTATTGCTGGTTAAAAAGTACCGTTCCTTTTTTATCAATAAACTGAGCATAGTCCGTGTTGCCGTTAAATAGCGGGCTCGCCGCAGTTACCAGGGCATAAGCTTTAAGCGTTAACGCAATAGGTTGCGTAATGCGTCCCAGCTCTGAGCCTTCGTCCAGAATGATTAAAGGTAAATCAGGCTGGGCCTCATCCAGGAGCTCAACAATATAATCAAAGCATTCGTCCACCGGATTCCTGAAAACGTGCATTTCTTCGGGGGTTGCATGTATGGGAATATTGGTTCTTTTTAAAGGAATAGGTCCATACATACGAACCAGGTAAAAATGATAGTAAGCTTTGAGAAATTTTGCTTCCGCTACCCATCGCACTTTTTCGTAAGATTCTAAATCCGGCACTTTGTCAATATTTTCTAGAAAGATATTGCAATCCCGTATTCCCTGGTACAGGTCCTTGCCCTGGTTAGCACCCTGCCAGAAATTCATAAGAGGATTTGTTCTGTTCTGACCACCTCTTACTATTTGCCCGGTAGGGCCGGTGCTTACCCAAAGTTCACGCGCCTGGTACATAGCAGGGTTTTGACTGGTATTGGATCCCTGCGGCATATAGCTGAACAGGGTAAATAAAAAACGCTCGGCTGTGGTCCTGGTATTAAAAGCCTGTTCCATGGTTGCTACATTGTCCGGAACAATATCCAGGTATTTTGAACAGGAAGTTAAAAACAGGAAAGCGGATACGATGAAGGTTATTTTTATTGCAAATATATTTTTCATATTCAAATCGTTTGTTTAGTTAAAACCAACATTTATACCTATGTTGTACACCTTCTGGATAGGATATTGAAGGCCATTTCCCGCCATTTCCACATCCCATAATTTGAATTTGCTCCAGGTAAACAGATTTAACGCACTGACATAAATTCTAAAATTTGAAAGTCCTGCTTTGGACGAAATTCTGCCGGGTAATGTATACCCCAACTCAACCTGTTTAAGGCGTAAGAATGATCCGTTTCTCATAAACCATGTGCTGGGTTGGGTATTGTTGGGTTGGGTAGTGGCGCTTAAGCGCGGCCACAAAGCATATAAATTAGGATTTTCTTCTGACCAGTAATTGTCTGCGTAAGCTTTCAATAACTGGTTGGTGTATATCAGGCCCGAATTACGTTCGTCATTGTTATAATGATAGGGGATGAAAGGTGCAGTTGCTGCGGGGTCTATCCAAAATGATTCTCTTGCCAAACCCTGGAAGAAGGTTGCGAAGTCAAAGTTTTTATATTCTCCTGAAATACCAAAACCATACACAATCTCAGGTTCGGTGGGGAAGCCGATGGGCACCATATCAAGCGTTGATATAATTCCATCTCCGTTAACATCCCTGTATTTGATATCACCGCCTAAAACCTGTGTACCTCCAAAGCTTTGCGAAGGTGAGCTTTGCACTTCTGCATCGTCTGCAAAAAGACTTTCGGCTATATAGCCCCAGGTTTGCGATATCGGGTAGCCCAGGCGTGATCTCCAATAAGCTGCACCGTAATCAGGTTCATCATATACTGTAAATTTACTGGTTGCGTAGGTAAAGTTTGCTATTCCTTTAAGCGATAAATTATTGCCGAAATTATGATTATAATCCATTGAAACATCAACACCCTGCCCCTTGGCTTCGCCTATATTAGTTGCCGGCGTTACCCAAAGTCCCATTGAACCGGGAACAGAAGCCCTTGTTTGCAGAATATTTTTCCTGTGTTCATTAAAGTACTCTGCAATTATGTTTAGTTTATTAAATAACCCTAATTCAACAGCTATATTTGATTTTTGAGCAGTTTCCCATGTAATATTCTGATCCGCATAACGGGCAATTGATATCCCGTTTCTTGAATAGGTATTATCCCGGCCAAACACTGCAGATGTGCCGGAGTTGTCCAGATTTACTTCGGACAGGTACAAAAACCTTCCCGACCCAATAGCATCATTGCCCACGAACCCATAGGTTCCTCTAACTTTTAGGTTGTTGATAACCGATGCAATATTGCCTTCCATGAATTTTTCATTCGATACATTCCATGCAAAGCCTGCCGAGGGAAAGAAACCCCACCGGTGTGTTTTATAAAACCTTTCAGAGCCATTATAACCAAAGTTAAATTCCAGGTAATAGCGGCTGTCGAACCCGTAGGTGGCTCTTCCCGCAAGTCCCATATTTCTGCTGGGCAAAGAAGCCTGAAGGCTGCCTGCATTTGCCTTCAGTATTTCCTGCCGGGTATATACCAGCATAGCATTAAGGCTGTGTTTATCAAAGTTCCTGGAATAATCCAAAGCGCCTTCCATATAAACAGTGCTTTGAATGTCTTTGCTACCCTCATTATAGTTGAGGTACTCAGTGCCTTCTAACGGGTTAATGATATTAATATTGTAAGTGTTTGCTCTTACATTATAACCAGCCAGCTGGTAAAAGAAAGGGTTGTATTGTCTCGAAACATCGAAGAAAGAAATCCTTGCCGTATTAAACCGGCCCCTGGCTTTCAGGCCTTTGGTGATCATACTCAGGCTCTGCGATAGTTCGAGCTGCGCATTCATATTGGAACGCGTATAATTCTTATACCCTTTTACCATATCTGCGTAGGGGTTAATCAGTTTTGCCAGGTCAAAGTTGCCAAACATGATATGTTTAACAAAAGAATGCTTATCGTCCATTGGATAATAGGCGGGGAACAGTACAGGGTTCGCTCTCATTACCCTTTTGTACATGTCGTTACCCGAATAAATGGGCCCGGTATAATCATCAAATACACCGGCAAGCCGGACTATCAGCTCGGTAGTAGGGAAAATATTAATATTTACATTTGAACGAAGCGAATAGGTTTTCAGGTTAATATTACTATTGAAATTATTTTTTTTATCCACTTTTAGCACACCATTATCCTGTGCAAAAGTTCCTGAAACATAGTATCTGGCCACCGGGCCACCGCCACTTACGTTTAAATTGGCACGCTGGTTTGCCGCCTGTTCTTTAAACAGTTCTTTTCTCCAGTCGGTAGCAGGGTAGATGTACGGATTGGTTCCTGCTGCCGTATTATCTATTTTATCTTCTGAGTATAAAAGCGGCAGTGTTGGATCTCTTGTTAGAATAGCCTCATTATGCAACTTCATGTAAGTTACCGGGTCTGCCAGCTCTACATTCTTTGTAGGCCTGGATATTGAATTTTCAACCGTAAGTGCTATTTTGGCTTTACCAACTTTACCCTGCTTTGTTGTTACCAGGATAACTCCGTTAGCACCTCTTGCGCCATAAAGTGCCGTAGAGGTAGCATCTTTCATAATTGAAAAACTGGCTATGTCGTTTGGATTTAGCCTGGCAAGGTCAGTGGAAGTGAGCTCAATTCCATCTATCAGGATCAGGGGATCTTTCTTATAACCAAAAGTGGTAACACCACGTATAAAGAAATCGGCATTATCTGCCCCCGGTTCGCCTGACCGCTGGTAGGCTATTACTCCGGCCATCCTTCCTGCTAAAGCGGTAGTAAGATTGCTGGACGGAATTTTAAGCTCTTCAGGGTTAATGGATGTAACAGAGCCCACTACTGCTTCTTTCCGTTGTGTGCCGAATGCCACGATAACTACATCGCTTAAGGTGCCGCTTAATTCCGATAGCATAATAGTCAAAACCTTTGACTGTCCAACAAGTACGGTTTTCGGTTCATACCCGGTATAGGAGACCAGAAGCGAATCAGTTATTGCAGCAGTAAGGGAAAATTCTCCCAGGGAATCAGTATTAACACCAACCGAGGTTCCCTTTATCACAACCGATGCATTGGGAAGCGGCTCATTCCTGGATGTTAAAACCTTTCCGTTTACCGTTTGCTGCGCATTTGCTGAAAGATGAAATAACATGGCAATCAGCAACCCTAAATAAATTTTTCTCATCAATAGAAAATTTTACAGTTGTTCTTTAATTATATGAATTGTGTACGTGGTTTATATATGGGATACTGTAAGTTCTTTTGTAACATGTATATACAAGTTTATTTAACAGACAAAACCTCTTTCTTCCCGGTTGCGATAATTTATCGCCCCGGAATTCACACTTTTAATCTGTTAACATTTTTTATTGAGCAATTGAGCTTACTGCCAGAATAATTGCATTTAATTTTTTGTGGTTGATTAAGTCAACATGAAAACTCCAATTGTGATAGGTAAATGTTTTAAAACAAGCAATATTTTTTTTCCTTAATCCTGTTTCACTGCTAAGTGATGTCAGAATTATACTTCCTAAGTAAAGATACATAATTGCAGTCATCAAATAACCGCAACTTATATTTACAACGTTTGAAATTGTTTTCGTAAACGTTTTCCTTTGATCGGGTAAGTCAGCAGGGGATATTTTTGAGATTTGTTATTAAACTCAGTGGGCGGAAACAGCGTATAAAATACTATGAACTGCTCAGGAAAAGATGGGGCTACCTGTTGCAAAATTGCTGCTGTTATCTGCAAATATCTGTCCATAAATTGCTATATTACAATAGTGAAAAAGGTTATAACAATAAAAGATATTGCAAAGAAGCTGAATATGTCGGTTTCTACTGTTTCCAAGGCACTTAACAATCATCCTTTAATCAGTGCTTTGACCAAAGAACGGGTTAAAAAGCTTGCTGAAGAATGGAATTATATTCCTAATGAAGCAGCCCGTCATTTTAAGCAAAGCAAATCTTTCACTATCGGTGTGATTATGCCCGATTTGCTGGACCAGTTTTACGTGCTTGCCATAAATGGAATTGAAGAAGTTGCAAGCAAAAGGAACTATAGTGTAATTATTTCTCAAACTCACGAAGACACTGTAACAGAGGAAAAGCTGGTGGAAAACATGATCAAAAACCGTATTGACGGAGTTATTATCACTGTTTCAAAAAATACAAGGAATACAGACCGGTTTCAGCGGCTTATACAGGCAGGAATTCCGTTAATATTCTTTTCCCGGTATTATCCGGAGCCGGAGTATGATTATGTGTCTACCGATAATACCGGGGGCGCCAAAAAAGCAGTAGCATTTCTTTTGAAACGCGGCCATAAAAAAATAGCCCATTTAATGGGACCTTCTTTTTTAAAAACCTCCGTACAACGTTGTGATGGCTATAAGGAAGCTTTGAAAAAGTATCATATTCCTTATGATCCGGCTTTGGTGGAAGAGGTAGATCTTTCTCAGGAACAAACTTTTTCCGCCGTTAAAAGACTTATGAAAATGAAGGAGGCTCCTACAGCTTTTTTTACTTTTAAAAATTATATCAGCTTGGATGTAATTAAAATACTTAAAGAACAGTTTCCCGGGCATCTTAAAAAAACAGAAATAGTAGGATTTGGCAATCTTCCTTTGATCCAGTACCTGGATTTTAAGCCGGTTGCTTCTATTGACGAAAATTCTTTTAAAATGGGAGTAAAGGCCGCAGAACTTATTTTTAAGAATATTGCTGAAAATGAAACAGAACAAGACAACAGTGCCCGGCATCTTATAGTTCCCTGCCGGCTTATTATTCATTAAAAAAGCCACTTCTATTTTAGAAGCGGCTTTAATTAGGCGTCATCTTGTGCCAACCGGTTGGCTTCGGCAAGAATAATTCGATAAAGAGGTTTAGCGAATTTCTTTTGTCCTATCGGAAACACAAGATGACATTATCTTCAATTTCAAAAAATCTTTCTTGCGAGTGATATTATAACGAAAGATCTGCCAAAATGTTATGGTAGCAGATGCTTAGAAAAAGTTAAACTACTTTCCGGTCATTAACTTTCTCAAGTTCATCAGTCCATATCTCATTCTGCCCAAAGCTGTATTGATGCTGCATCCCGTCATGTCAGCAATTTCCTTGAAGCTAAGGTTGGCAAAATGCCTCAATATAATTACTTCTCTTTGCTCTTCGGGCAATTGCTCCAGGAGGTCTTTTGCTTTGCCCATGCTTTGTACTTTTATTATCTTATCTTCTGCATTCTGTTCAGTACAGTTAATAGTGTCCAGCACTTCGTTATCTGCACTGCTTTTTGCAAAAGGAAAACGCTTTAGCTTCCTGAAATAATCTACACAAAGGTTATGCGCAATACGCATAGCCCAGGGTAAAAATTTGCCTTCTTCCTTATATTTACCGCTTTTAAGCGTTTCTATTATCTTAATGAAAACATCCTGCGAAATATCTTCCGCATGATATTTATCTTTAACAATAAACAATATTGTATTAAAAAGCTTATCCTTATATCTTTCAAGTAATGAATCGAGTGCCGATTCGTTACCACTTGCAAACAAGTGTATAAGCTCGTTGTCGCTCTTTTTTAGATCTGTAGTCATTACTTTATTAGAAATTAAAAAATAGCCTGTATTTCTTTTCTCACGCTCATGTACTGTTCACTCTGTTTTTTCAACTCCTGCAAAGCACCCGAAAAATTACTCAATATTGTTAAAAATTTTGTTAAAATTACAATTATTCTATTTTAAATTGTTGATAATCAAT
>DAOLFI010000130.1:0-7609 GCA_035326385.1 Niabella sp. | reverse complement strand
TTTTTCTTTTTTTGAGCGCCTGCCTGTTTCTTTTATAACCGATGGCTATTACATTCTGTATACTCCATAGTGTATGCGATGCATCAAGGGTTAATGATTTACCAAGCAGTTTAGTGGATTGTACAAGGTCGAAATTTCGTATCAGGTGATGTTTTGCCAGCTCTACCATACCATATACATGCTTTTTTTGCATGAGCTTGTACTCTTCTGGAGTTAATTTATGTTTAAAATCATTTAAGATTTGTGCCGTATCAGCAATATACAGATACTCCAGAACTTCGGATCTTTTTCTTCCATCATAAACATTCATATCTGTTACTTTTTTTCTCCAGAGCCGGTCTATAGTAAAAGCAGCCTTACGCTTTCCGGATAATATAATATCTAAATACAGGTACCAGTCATCACCAATCTTCATCTTTGTACTCCATCCCGAAGACACTAATTGCTTTTTAGTAACAAATGAAGAGGACGGAGAAGGGCAGGCCTGGATATAAAGACTTCTTAATTCTGCATCATTCAGTTCTACCCAACCGTCTTTCAGCTTGTGCATATAAAGAGCAAGAAAAGGATCTCCTGTCAGGAAATCCCAAAGGCGGCCATCAGGATCTTGCTGGTCCCAGTTGGCAAAAACGAAATCCAGCTCGTCATCAACCATTTTTCTGACACAACGCTCTAAAAACAAAGGATACCATTCATCATCAGAATCCAGAGATGCAATCAATTCTCCTGTAGCATGTTTAAGCCCTTCGTTCCTGGCGCTTCCCTGGCCGCCATTTTCTTTATAAATGTATTTTATGTTTTTATATTGCTGTAGAATTTCTGAGGTATTGTCGGTAGAACCATCATCAACTATTATTATCTCAACGTTTGTATATGTTTGAGCCAAAAGACTGTTGATAGCATTGGGTAAAATGCCAGCTCTGTTGAATGTAGGAATGATTACCGATATTAGAGGGTTCCTATTCATATCAGGTTCTTTATAATTAATGCTGCAAAAATTTCTTCAGGTGCTTCGGGTAGTATTTTATTGATGGAGGTACAGGCCTTTAACCCAATCTGCTCCCATTGTTCTCTGCTTGTCCAGGCTTCTTCCATTTTTTGTTCAAAGTCTTTTTCTGTGGCTTCTCCAATAAATCCTGTTACCCCGTCTTCAATAATTTCTGAATTACCGCCGGAATGTGTTGTAATCACTGTTCTGCCTGCAAGCATTGCTTCAATAACTGTCAGGGGCATACCTTCGCTTCTGGAAGGCAATATCAATGCGTGGTAGTTTTTCCAAAGATCTTCAATGCTGTTGTGATAGCCGGAGAAACTGGCATTTTTAACATTTAATAGCGCTGCCATAGCTTTTAGTCCTTCCTCATCGGTACCACTCCCTATAAAGGAAACCTGTACAGGGCGTGAACGCCAGGGCTCTTTGGAAAGTATTCTCAATAAAATATCCTGGCCTTTATCAATAATAAAAAGTCTTCCTATACAGGCTAATTTGTAAACTTCGCTTTGCTGAGGATAAGGTATGGGTTCCCTTTTTAATTTTATCGGGTTCCATATAATCTGCGCATTAGTAAACCTGAATCCAAATTGCTCTTCAGTAAGATTTTTATTATGATGTGAAACAAAATAACATTGCTTGGCATTCTGATATATTTCTTTCATTAATGCCCTTTCCGAGGAAGGCGGCCAATAAAACTCAACTGCCTTATGCATAATAAGGCAATAGGGTATATGAAGCTGTAAGCACTGATATGCGTAGCTTAACCCATCAAAATTTATTCCCTGGTTGATAACAACAAACTGCGGACGATCTGTTTTTAATTGCTGCCTGAAAGCCAGTGAATATGTTCCGTGAGCGTAAAGCTGGTTTATAGGGGAGGAAAATAGTTTTTTATAAACTTTTTTGAAAACTCGTTTTATTATATGAGTGTTCTTATGCAGTTCAACCAAATGAACACCAGCATCTTGCAGTTGTTTTACTTTAGAATGGCTAGTGTTGAAGTTTTGTTTATATGCTATAATGCTATATCCTTTATTTTTCAGGACGAGCGCTGTATGGTACCATAAATCTTCACTTCCTCCCCAGTCATCGGGGCAGCAGGATGTGAAAGCAATACGGTTGTTAGGAGGGTTTAAAGACATTGTTAATAAGCCGCTTCAGTAGTATTTATATTTTCATTAAATAACGCAGCATAGGCTCCATTATTTTGCATTAAGAAAGTATCTGTGCCTTCTTCTATAATTTTTCCGCCGGATAACACATAAATATAATCAGCATGTAGTATTGCCGAGCGCCTGTGGCTTATAATAACAGCGCCACGGTTACCTATTCTTTCTCTGAAGCTTTCAAATAATTCTTTTTCGGAAACAGCATCGAGTGCGCTGGAAGCTTCATCGAAAATCAGGAAACGTGCATCTGAATAGAAGCATCTTGCCAGAGCAATTTTTTGCCATTGTCCGATGCTAACTTCTTCACCCTCATCAAATATTCTGCCCATCATAGTATTATAAGCGCCAGGAAATGCCTCTATAAATACTGCTGCACCTGATTTTTTAGCGGCATCCTGTATTTTTTCCATATTATAAGAATCTTCTATGTTTCCAAAGAAAATATTTTCGCCCGCAGTAAAGCTATACCTGTTAAAATCCTGGAACACTACTCCTAATTGTTTTTTGTATTCCTCCGGCTTAAACATTCTAATATCTTTTCCACCATATTTTATAGTACCGGTTGTGGGATCATAAAGACGGCATAGCAATTTGATCAGTGTTGATTTGCCAGCACCGTTGAGTCCTACAATAGCTACAATTTTTCCGCTGGGAATTTTAATGTTAATACCCGAAATAGCTTCCTTATCTGCATGAGGGTAAGAAAAGTGCACATTCTGAAGTTCAATGCTTACATCGTCCCCGTCAGGAATAGATTCAGGCTGATCACTTTTATAAAGCCCATTGGTAAGCTGCAGTAATTCAAAAATGCTATTGATGTAAATACTGTTTTGATACACGGTTGAGATACCGCCAGCCAAACTTTGCAGCAAGCCGAACGCCTGGGGAAAAGCAACCAGGAACAATGTAATATCACCGGTACTGGTTTCACCTGTTATTACCTTTAGCGAGATAAATCCTATACTTACAAATACACCTATATAGGATAAAGTAGTGGTTATAATTTCAAGTTTGGTACGTTTCAGGGTTATGGCTAATTTATCTTTTACTAACGTTTGCCTGATTGCTGTGAATTTCTCTTTTAAATACTGCCCTAATCCATAAGAGCGGATTTCTTTTGCAGCCGTATCGGTTGTAATCAGGTTGCTGTAGTAAGAGGATTTCCTCTCAAAGGGTGTTTGGGCAATTCTTAAAGCATTTAATTTTTTGGAGTAGAAAAGCCTTACTAAAAGGGTGGGAAAAATGAATAGTGCCAGCAAGGGCAATAATACCCAATTGATTACTATAAGCACAGAAGCTACTGCGGCCAATGACAGACAATTTTTTAATATATCTATTAAGCTGGTAACCACAAGCCCCGGTTTATCATATCCTGAGTCAAGGGCTCTTTTTAGTGTATCGTAATAAGAAGGGCTTTCGTAAAAAGATAACTCAAGCGCCACGGCGCGTTCATGTACTTTTTCGTTGATATGCTCGGTAATTTTTGTGGAAAGCACTTCAATAGAATAAGCAGAATAGGAACGCAGTACAAAATACAAAATACCGGCTAACCCTGCCAAGATTACGTATTTTATAATGTCGGCGGTGGCAGCAGTTGAATGCAGTTGAACACTGGCAACTGTGTCAATCAACAGCTTCATAATATACAGAGAACCAAAGAAAAACAGGGTTTCAACAAAAATTAAGATGAGAGAAATGTATAACCATCCGGATGCAGCAGCTTTAACTAAACTTAGCATTTCAGATAAGTTTAGATTACTTTTAATATGAGATATTTTTCTTTGAATAGCGATCATTGCTAACCCATAAGCTTAATCAATATTGTAGTTAGGGCCAAACTTACATATTGGCCACAAATATATTATTAAATATCTGAACCTCCGGATTGTTTTTTATTTAAATACTGACGATAAAGATCCAGTGCCTCAATACCTAAAGCTGTTGTCAGTTCTTCACATCCCCAAAAACGAGCCTGCGATGGTGTAGTGTAAAATCCATAGCGCTCCCATTCCCCATCTTTTGTTTGCTGTAATAAAAGCTGCCGCATGCATTTTTCAATTAACGGCCCCTCGTAACTTAACATCAGAAGAGAGGTAATACCAACTGCCAATTCTAACGAGCAGTTAAAAAAAGTTCGGCTGTTGTGTATTTTATTAATTATTTTATTAATTAATAATTCTCTTATTTCTATTATCTCAGGAATATTTAAAACAGCCAGCCGTGCTATAAAATAATAATAAATAAAAATATTTTTATACCAGTTGTCCGCGTTTTCTTCTTTATTTTCTTTTATAGTGTCCACAATATATTGAGTTGCTGGTTTTGTTATCTCCGAATATCCCAGATAGGCAATTATATTGGCATTTACTACAGGACCTATATCGTCTCTTTTTAAATCTTCCTTCATCCAAAAAATTAAAATTTTTATAGGATATTTAAGTTCTCTTGCAATAAGCCGCCAAAACGCTTTTGGATACTTCCAGAAATTTTTATGCAGCGTGAACCAGGTATAAAATATCCCGTTTGAAGCCCTGTTGCAAAGAAGTAGCGGAACATTATCTGGAAAGTCTATGTTTCTTTTTTTAAAAAGCGTTGATATGATAGCGGTATCATCCGTATCCGGTGGAAGGAATTTAAACAACCGGTGATATTTGGCAAAAAAATTCCAGACCCCTCCTCTCATAGTTTGGTATTGCAGAAAGGCAGTTAGTTTTTTCAGAATGGTATCAACTTCAGGCCTGTTCTGATAGGGTAACAGGCAATGCCCAATAAGAGCAGTTGTGTAGGTCATGCTTTCATATGAGCAGGAGGGATCCTGCATCGCTTCATCTGGCGCCATATATGCAATAAACTCACCGTTAGGGAGTTGATGCTGGGATAAATAATGAATAGCCCTATTAATGGCCGAGTCTATTTTTTCTAGAGGTATTGGGGTTTCGGTTTCTGCCATATACAATGAAAGTTAAGAAAGTTATTTATTTTTAACTGTATTGCCTGTCCTGCTTTACAAATCCAGCATTTTTACAAAATAATTATCCGGAAAATGATGCATCATATCTGTATCCTTTTTAAACAATCCATATACGGTACTGCCACTGCCGCTCATTAATGCAAAATCTGCTCCCATATCATAAAGCGATTGTTTAATAGTACCAATTTCGGGATATTTTTTGGTTACAGGTTCTTCAAAATCATTTGTTACCAGGTTGTTCCATGCTATAACGGGCCGGGAAACAGCCTCTTTCAAATTGACCGGGGCAGGTTGGGGCTGTACCTGGCTGAAAGCAAGGGGTGTGGACATATGAATGCCTGGGTTTACTATTATTATTTTATAGCCGGAAAGATCAGGTGAAACCTCTTCAAAAAGCTCCCCTCTACCTGAAGCAAAGCTGGCTTTGTTTTTTATAAAAAACGGACAATCGCTGCCAAGCTGCAGGGCGTAGCTACTTAACTGATCGGTTGATAAGTTAAGATGAAATTTATTGTTTAATGCAATCAAAGCGTAAGCCCCATTAGCGCTACCGGCGCCAAGTCCTGCCCCAACAGGTATATTTTTTAAGAGATAAAAATGAACAGCTGGTAATGCAGGAAAATCTTTTTTTAGGAGCCTCCAGGCTTTTAATATAATATTGTCTTCGGAGTTCCCGGGAACAGACTGGCCTAAAACAGAAACAGTTGTTGTATCGGCTTCCATTAGCTCAATAACATCAAATAAAGGAAGGGGCAGAAAAACTGTTTCGAGGTTATGGTATCCATCAGCCCTTTTTTGAGTGATGTATAGCCCGATATTTATTTTACAGTTGGAGAAAACAATCAAGGGAAAGTTTAAATGGTAGATGATAAATATTGAATGTAATTTCGTTTCTCCTCCGGAGAGATTTATTTCTTTTTACGGCTGTGGAGTTCATCTCTTATAGCAATAGCTTTCACATAATCCTCGCTTTCCAGCACTTCGTTCAATAGTTTGTTTAGCTCCTCTACGCTCAGACTTTTAAGGTCATCTCCGGCACCTTCAGTAATAATAGCGCCTACCATTTCTGCTTTTTCGGGTACAGATGCCGGAGCTTTGCCTTTCTCATCCATTATAATCCCGGCATTGCTTAATATATTTTCGTAAGTATAAATAGGGCAGCCAAAGCGTACCGCCAATGCTATTGCATCGGAAGTGCGACTGTCTATTTCCACAGTGTCATGATCGGAAGAGCAGACCAGCTTACTGAAAAAGATACCTTCCTGGAGATCAGAAATAATGATTTCATGAAGATCAATAGAGAAGGCCACCATGAAATTTTTCATCAGGTCGTGCGTAAGCGGGCGGCTGGGGTTCATTTTTTCCAGGGCTACTGCAATAGCTTGCGCTTCAAACCCCCCGATAACAATGGGCAACCTTCGCAAACCGTTTACCTCTCCAAGCACTACGGCATAGGAGTGGGTTTGGGTAATACTATGCGAAAGGGCTACAACTTCAAGTTCTATTTTTTTCATAAACCGAAGCACGAAACTAAGCATTTTGGCAGAAAAAAAGCCAGGGATTTTTCATTAGCTTCTGCACAATTTGCTGCTGGCGGAGATATGCTGTTTGATATTGAATACACACTTGCTTATCAGAAAGCCAGTCAAAACTCCGGCCTGAATTTCATGTTAACTGACCATTGCTTGTTTAGCCCGGGGTTTCAGGCTTGTTTGTCTGGTTATTAGCAAACCCTGAAAGAGTATAAGACTATAAAGAATGTGCGAAGCCTTGCCTAAACCCCGAAAGGGGTGGTATTATTTTTTTCCACTTTAAAGCGAAAGAGCAAACTTGTGAATATTAAATAAATTTAAGCTGACTTTAATTGTTTTATAGCTTCAGTAAGCCGGGGCACTACCTCAAACAGGTCGCCAACAATACCATAATCAGCCGCTTTGAAGAAGGGTGCTTCCGGATCTTTATTAATGACAACTATCACTTTGCTCCGGTTCACGCCGGCCAAATGTTGTATAGCTCCTGAAATACCAACGGCAATATAAAGGTTAGGCGCAATAGCTCCGCCGGTTTGCCCTACATGCTCGTTATGCGGTCGCCAATGGGCATCTGCTACCGGACGGCTGCAGGCCAGGGCCGCATGCAGCTCTTTTGCCAGGTCTTCCAGGATGCCCCAGTTTTCAGGTCCTTTAAGGCCACGGCCGCCGCTTACCACAATTTCTGCTTCAGCCAGGGACACTTCCCCGCTTTGTTTATTGATACCGGTTACTTTTACTTTAGGGGCATCTGCTGCTGCGGAAAAGGCTACAATCTCTGCAGTACCTTCTCCGGCTTCTGTTTTAAAAGCGTTAGGCTGTAGCGATATGATTTTTACCGGTGTATGAATGCTTACCTCAGCAAAAGCCTTCCCCGAAAATACGCTCTTCTTCACTGTAAAACCATTGGATATGTCGGGTAATGCTACGGCGCCTGCCACAAGCC
>DAOLFI010000129.1:0-7621 GCA_035326385.1 Niabella sp. | reverse complement strand
GTACTATGTTCATTGATTGTTACTAATACATAACAGCCTCTTGGGTCGCCGTCTTTTGGTTTTCCCACAGAACCAGTATTGATCACATGCTTATAGCGATTGTCCTGGGTTTGAATGACCCTGTGGTAGGGCTTATGGGAGTGGCCAACAAAAAGGATGTCAGCGTTCGCTTCAGTCATCATGTCCAAAACATATTGTTCGTCCGTATCAATTAAGACATATTCGTCTATTTTACGAGGGCTACCGTGTGCAAGAGTTAGGTTTAGTTTATCGTTGTTCAGCTGGTATTCAAGTTTTAGAAGTTCAGGAAGCGTTTGCAGATACTTGCGGGCATCCGTTTCAATAATATGATATGCATACTGTTTTCCGGGTTGTTGAAGATCTTCAGCGGTTGTACGTAGTCCGTTAACTTTCAGATCATGGTTTCCTGCAATGGTTGAAATCCTTCGTTTGCGAATTTCTGCAATTACTTCATTAGGCCATATATGATACCCCACTAAATCACCTAAACAATAAACAGCGTCAGGCTGTTGCTGGTCCATATCACTAAGCATTGCCTCAAATGCAGGCATGTTGGCATGTATATCTGAAAAAAATGCAATTCTCATAGTTATCCGTTTCTTAACATATCTGCATACGCATTCGGTAAAGGGCTATTCTCGACAGCTTTTGCGGCCTTTTCTATATCATAGTCAAACCGGATAAATTCTACCTGAATACTATCTTTATTTTTAATGGTGCTATTTTCGTTGATCGTTAGCAGCACATAGCCACCCCTGGGATCATCATCTTTGGGTTTTCCTATGGATCCTATATTTATAGCATGCCGGTAATGGGTGCCCTCTGTAATTTCTGTAGGCAAGACTCTGTGATAGGGTTTGTGGGTGTGGCCAAAACACATGATGTCGGCCTCGGCCTGTTCCATAATACGTAACATACTCTTTTCATCGCGATCCTCAAACAGGTATTCATTTACTTTCCGTGGACTGCCATGCACGAGCAGTATATTTAGCTTATCATTATTTAGCTGAAACTCCAACCGAATGTGGGCCGGAAGCGTCCGTAGATAGGCACGTTGCTCATCCTTTACAATCTCATTTGTGTAAGCGATGGATATTTTTCCCATTGCTTTTTCCTCATCGGTTTTATAAGCGCAGCCGCAGTCATCGCTACTTCGGCCAATACCAAAATCGTAGTTGCCTGCTATTGTCGGAATCTTTCTTTTGCGGATTTCTTCAATAACCTCATTGGGCCAAATGTTATAACCCACCAGATCGCCCAGGCAATAAACAGCATCTGGTTGGTGAATCGCTACATCTTTAAAGAATGCTTCCAGCGCCGGTAAATTGGCATGGATATCAGAAAATAATGCAATTTTCATAATTATTGTATTATGGGATTAGGGTTGTAGTATTTTTTACGAAGCCAAAAAGCAAGGTTTACCAGGGAAATGAGGGCCGGAACCTCTACGAGTGGCCCGATAACTCCAACAAATGCCTGTCCGCTATTAATGCCGAACACCCCTATGGCTACCGCAATTGCCAGTTCAAAATTATTACCGGCGGCGGTAAAGGCAATGGAAGTGCTCTTGGAATAATCCGCACCCATACGCTTGCCAACAAAAAAGCTTAGCAGGAACATAAGGGCAAAATAAATAACCAGCGGGATAGCTATACGGATTACATCCATCGGTATCTGTACAATCAGCTCACCTTTTAAGCTGAACATCACCACAATGGTAAACAATAAAGCAACGAGCGTAATGGGAGAGATAAACGGAATATATTTATTTTGAAACCACTCTTCTCCTTTAAGTTTGATCAGTACATAACGGCTAACGATCCCAGCCACAAATGGAATACCAAGATAGATGCCCACGCTTTTGGCAATTTCACCGATGGTAATATTTACTTCCAGTCCTTTGACACCAAATAGAGGAGGCAATACTGTAATGAACACATAGGCATAAACGCTGTACAATAAAACCTGAAAGATGCTGTTAAGCGCTATCAATCCGGCGGCATATTCGCGGCTTCCCTCCGCCAGTTCGTTCCAGACCACCACCATTGCAATACAGCGTGCCAGCCCGATCAGGATCAGGCCAATCATATACTCCGGGTATCCATTCAAAAACAAGATGGCCAGCACAAACATCAGGATCGGCCCCACAATCCAATTCAAAAAAAGAGAGGTGCCTAATACTTTGGTATTCTTAAATACTTCACCCATTTTCTCATACCGGACCTTAGCCAGTGGCGGGTACATCATCAGGATTAACCCTATGGCCAAGGGAATATTGGTGGTGCCGCTGGAAAAGGAGTTGATGAATGTAGCCGAGGATGGAAAAAAATAGCCGATCCCTACACCAGCTGCCATTGCCAAAAAAATCCATACGGTCAGATAACGATCCAGGAAGTTCAGCTTTTTTCTTTCGTATGCAGGAGCACAATTTTGGACAGACATAGAATTATTTTTTAGATGCCGATGTTATCTTTTACAAAATCGAGGCTGTATTTCTTGATCAGTTCGCGCACCCGGCGGAACTCGTTCATCACTTCTTCATATGTACCGGTAGCTTTTGCCGGATCCGGAAAGTTGTAATGGACTTTTTGAGCCTTTGTTGGGAAAAAGGGGCAGCGCTCTTTTGCATTATCGCATACGGTAACCACGTAGTCAAAGTCAATGCCAGCATATTCATTTACATTATTCGAAGTATGGCTTGAAATATCAATGCCATCTTCAGCCATTACCTGTATAGCTTTGGGGTTTACTCCATGTGTTTCAACACCGGCGCTATAAATGGTTGCTTTATTACCTGCAAAATGTCTTAAAAATCCTTCTGCGATCTGGCTGCGGCAACTGTTTCCGGTACAGAGTACCAATAATTTTTTCATTATTCTATATTTTGATTTTGAACGTGTTTTTGATCCTACTCTTTAACAGCAACCGCTTTCGGGTGTACATGCCTGGCCTTCAGCCGCAAGGTTCACGATTTCAATTTTCTTTTTTTCCGGTTTTGTAGCAGGCGAGCAGCAAGATTCATTTTCAGTTGTAGTGCCGCAGCTCCCACCGCGGTTTATAGCTTTGCACTGAGTATAATCCGGGCTAAGCCCAACAATAAGGTTTGCTCCATCTATTGTAAAGGTTGCTGGATACATCTGGCGGGTATCAAACTTAGAGTTTCCAAACTCAATTTTTACAATAGCTGTTGGATTGAGTGCCAGTTTCTTTTCTACAATTTCTACGATTGACAACGCTTTGCTAACCAACATGGCCCGGCCTTCTTCGGTCTCACGAGGTTCCCAAAGTTGTACAATGATCTCTGTCCAGGAGTTCATAACGCCACCACAATCCACAGAAACAATGGGGGCCTGCTTAATTTCTGTAATGTGATAGGACGCATCAACCCATTTGCCTTCAGTATATTCAAATTGTAAGGTCTGTTCAGGGAACTTAAGCAGTTCATTTTTAAACGACTGCCAGTTGATAAATGCTGAATTGTTCATGTTTATATTGCAATTTTACGATTGATTAAATCAAATTTTTTTAACAGCAGGAGCTACCTCCTTTGTAAGATTCTAAAAAAGCATTGAGGTTCTTTTTTAGTAGTTTCCATGCTTTAGGGTCAATACAATAACAAACCCGTACACCCTCAATATTACCCTGTATAATGCCGGAAGTTTTGAGTTCTTTCAGATGTTGAGATATAGTGGGCTGTGCCAACCCCAATTCATCAACCAGCTCGCCGCAAATACAGCTGTTTGCCCGGATGATGGATTGCAAGATCGCGATCCGCGCCGGATGCGCCAATGCCTTCAGCATGGTGGCCAGTTGATTCTGTTCTTCGGTGAATATTTCAGTTCTTGTTAAACCCATAATTTAATTGCAATATTACGTTTAATGTTTTTAAACCTCCAAAAAAGATTTATTCTTTTCTTTTTGAGAGATCTATTAATTTTTTAAAGCACATCAAGCTAGAAGTTAAGCAGAATTTGCTCGACCTAATCAGTTCACATTCACGCCTTAAGAATACACGACGCATCGTGCATTGACTTTACCTTTTTTCTAACCCATCTTGCCTCCATAAAACAGAATTTTATGGATACGCTATTTATTCCCAATGAAGGAGATTTTCGCAGGTGGATTAAGGACGCTGTAAAGGAATGCCTGGAAAATATTCCCACACAAAACACCAATACTGATCAGGAGGAAGAACGCCTGCTCAATCGCAAGGAGATCGCGGGTATGTTCCGCATTTCCCTGGTAACACTTCACGAATGGATGAACCGGGGCCTGCCTTTTCATAAGCAGGGTGGCCGCGTTTACTTTATCCGATCAGAAGTGATGGAGTACGTACGGCAGAAAAAGAATGCTCATTTTAAAATCCAAGAAAAATGAAACAATTCACCATTGCCGATGCAAAACAGACAGACCTGGTAGGTTACCTGGCTTTTCTCGGTCATTACCCGGATGCACGAATGAGTCGGGAACAGGAATTTTGGTACTTGTCTCCATTGCCCGGAAGGTTTGAAAAGACACCATCTTTTAAAGTCGATCGGAGAAAAGGGCTGTGGTTTGATCACGGAATAGGGAAAGGCGGCAGCATTATTGATTTCGGGATGCTGTATCACAACTGCAATATTCCGGATTTACTGGAACGGTTGCAGGCATTTCTTTCTTTTCACCGCCACTCATTTCAAACCAAAATCACCAAAAGCGCAGTCGAACATCCTGCTCAATCATCCGATAAAGCCGTTTCCGGTGAAAAGAAAAAGATCCGCGTTTTATCTGAAGGACCGGTCATTTCCTCGGCATTAATATCTTACCTGAAGCAGCGAAAAATACCGCTTACCGTCGCCCGGCACTATTGCCGGGAAGTACAATATGAGCTCAATGACAAAAAATATTATGCGATTGGTTTTCCCAATGATGCCGGGGGCTACGAGCTGCGCAATGCCTATTTTAAGGGAAGCGCTGCCCCCAAAAGCATTGCTCTTTTTGATAACAAGGCGGAAACGATCTGTGTATTTGAAGGCTTTTTTAGTTTTCTTTCTTTTGCAACGATCCAAGAAAATCAGCAACTTACTTCCAATATTCTTGTACTAAACTCCCTTAGTTTTTTTGACAAAAGCCGCCTATTAATGGAGCAGCACCGGGAAATTAACTTATACCTGGACAGGGACGGCGCCGGTGTAAAATGTACAGAGGCGGCAATTGAAGCCTGCCAACTATATAAAGATTGCAGCAATTTGTATCAAGGTTCTAAAGACCTGAATGAATGGCTTATCAATAATAGTAAGGTCAAGGAGATTTCAAATGTTCCCGAAAATGAAGAACAGCTCATAAAAAAACACCGTGGGCTTAGCAGGTAAGCAATACAAAATGCAAATCAATTTTTCAATAATTAAAATAATACGCATGACCGACTTAAAAAAAAGAGCGCTGGTTTTGAACAGCGGAAAGCAGATAAAACTTTTTGGCAACAGCCTCGCTATTGCCAAGAGTTTACAAATTGGAGAGGGGTATGCTCCTAATATTTTTTCCTGTACCGAACAACAACAGCTGGTTACAGCCGGAGCAAATAGCAGCGCTGGCTCACTGGAAAACAAACCGGCAAGCGCAACAACGAAGACGAAAACAGTCATCAGCATGGCCAATCCTTACCAGCTAACAGAAGCAGAATTGTTTGAGATTGCTGATTATAATATCCGGCTGTGGATGGACTTGAAAGACCGGATCCGCAAGTATGGAACGGATAATCCAAAAGTTTTTAACCGGGATGCATTGGTATAGACTGACAGATTTTCCGGGCACTTTTCCCCGGTTTACTAAAGAGTTATTCGCGGAAAACTCCGGGAGAATTTTACACTCGAACATCTTTTTTCTTTTTCAGTGTACTAATAAACATACGCACTATATAAGCACAGCAAAAAGCCCAAAGGCATAGCAGTAGCAGGCGAGAATAATACCCCAATAAGAAGCACTAAAATGAGCAGGATAACGGATCTACAGCCTAACGCAGGCTGCATAAAGGAAGCACTGTTTTTTCGGTCGGGGAGCCAGCTATGTTTTGGTAATACCAAAACGCTGGCCCCTCATGCCGCTGGGGCGTCATTCGGGGGCTTTTCATCCCGCTTCGGCGGGATTCAAAAAACAAGGAGGACAACACTATGGAACCGATGAAACAAAACACACCTCAAAATAAAGGTGGCCGACCGAAAAAAGCGGTGAAGAAAAACCAGCTTATTACGCTCAAGTGCACCAGTTATGAAAAGATGCAGATTCGGGCCAAAGCAAAAAAAGCCGGGCTTTCTACCTCGGAATATTTGTTACAACTGGGCCTGAACGGAAAAATTGACAGTACAATAAAAACGCTCCCCAAAGAGATATTGCATGTTACCGGTACCCTCAATCACATGGCGGCCAACCTGAACCAGCTCGCTAAAAAGCATAACAGCGTAACGGATGTATTAACCCCACTGGATCGGGCCGGTCTGCAACTACTATCCGGAGAACTGAAAGGTCTTGCAGTAACAATGAAAAATTATCTGAAATGATTGGGCATGTAAACACCGGCAAATCCTTCCTGGGTTGTATCAGTTATGACCTGGAAGACAAGCAGGAATTGAGCGAAGAGCAAAAGGAGACCCTGTCCCGAAAGGATGGTTTGCAACATAAAAACAGGGCCGAAGTGCTCGCCTACAACAAATGTTTTGGAAACAAATATGAATTGGCAGCACAGTTCCGGGATGTGGCAAAGCTGAGCCGCCGGGTGGAAAAACCAGTATTCCATTTTGCTATCCGCCTGGCTCCCGGAGATCAATGCACCAGGGATGCATTGCTGAAAATAGGCGAAGCTTGCGTAAAAGAGTTTGATGTACAGGATAACCAATACCTGGTACTGTTGCATAAAGATACCCCACAGCCCCATATTCATATTGTGGCAAACCGGGTAGGTTATGATGGTAAAGTAGCTAAAGACAGCAATAGTTACCTGCGGATGGCAACGCTTTGCCGCAGACTGGAAAAAGAACTTGGACTAACCGCCGTTTTAAGTCCCAGAAAGTTTCTATCCAAAGAAGAGCGATTACTTCCCCGGCAGGACAGCCGCAAGCTAAAAATGCAGGCAGATATAAAGAACTGTCTGAAGCTGGCCCATAGCCTGGAAGATTTTTCCGGCCGGATGCAGCAAAAGGGATATAAAGTCATCAAAGGCCGGGGCATCAGTTTTATTGACGACAAAAAAGTAAAGGTAAAAGGTAGCGAGCTGGGCTTTTCATTAAGCAAAATTGAAAAGATACTAGAGGCGAAGAAAACCCTGGGTCTTACCCGGGTTGGGCTGGAGCTGGAAAAAACAGATCGTGGGCAGGAATACATGAAAATGCCAAACAAATCTTTACTCATTTCGCCTAATACACCAACTCAGTTAGAACGTTCCATTGCCGAGATCATCTCAACCGCCACTTTACAGGTGTCAAGTGCTGCCGTTGATCTGGTGGCTGAACTATTTAAAGCACCTTATCCGTCGCCGGAAGATCATTCCGCAGCGGAAGCCATGCAGCAATACTGCAAACGCCGGTCAAATTGACCACCTCTGGCCGGTTTAAGTTGACCACCCTTG
>DAOLFI010000128.1:0-7666 GCA_035326385.1 Niabella sp. | reverse complement strand
GATGATGCTGAACATGGGTAGTGTGGATATTAAAGGATTAGAAGTAAGCACGTCCTTTACAAAACACTTGCCCGCACAATTGGTTTGGAATGCGGGATTCAATTATACTTATCAGCAGGCCCTGAATAAAACGCCGAATGAGTCTTCCTACAATCAGCAAATACCCAATATACCCGTGCATAGCGGAACCGCACATGGCAGCCTGTTATGGAAAAACTGGGCGTTGAACTACAGCTACATTTATACAGGCGAGCGATATGTATTGCCCGAAAACACAGCCAGGAACTACGCGCCGGCATGGTACACTACAGACCTGGGTATTGTTTACGAAAAAAAATCAATAGCTAAAAGCTGGAAGATAGGAGTAGAAGTAAATAACATATTTAATCAATACTATGATGTAGTGCTCAACTTCCCCATGCCCGGCAGAAATTACCGTTTCACCTTCATCATAAATATTCAATCATGAAACGAAGCATGCTAAATTTTTCTCAAATAGGAGAAGATATATGCGAAGTTCCATCCGACCAAAAAAATCGGCTGCGGCGGACAAAACAAAAATTTATACAGATGAAATATTTCAGGATACCATACGTTTTTTCATTGCTGGCATTATTTCTTTTCTCCTGCAGAAAGGAAAAGGATATTAACGGAGAAGAAACCATTCCATTGCCATCTCAAACAGATTCCATAATACAAGGATTTTATTTGTTAAACGAAGGCAACTGGAATACCAATATGGCTTCGCTGGACTACTACGATTATGCTTCGGGCACGTACCGGAAAAACCTATATGGCGCTGCAAATCCTGATGCTACGCTTGGTTTGGGCGATGTGGGTAATGATATTGGCATATACGGATCTAAAATATACGCGGTTGTAAATGCCTCCAATAAAATAGAAATAATGGATGCAGTCACTGCCAAACGTATTAAAACCATTACTCTTGAAAATTGCCGCTACATCACATTTGCCAATGGCAGGGCATACGCAAGCGCCTATACCGGTAAAATAGTGCTGGGTCCCAACTCGCCCAATGGTATTGTGGCAGAAATAGATACAGCAACCTTTGAAATAAGAAGAACGGTTGAAGTAGGCCGGCAGCCTGAGGAGATGGCTATTGTAAGTAACAAATTATACATTGCCAATTCCGGCGGTTACAGTCCTCCTGATTATGAGCGTACCGTATCCGTGATTGACCTTGCTTCCTTTCAAAGAATAAAAAATATAGATGTAGCGATCAACCTGCATCGCTTAAAAGCCGACAGCAACGGGGACCTGTATGTAACCTCGCGCGGAGATTACTATGAAATCCCCTCTAAATTATTTATTATAGATACCAAAACTGATGCTGTAAAAAAAACATTTGATATCGCAGCCGCTAACCTGTGCATAGCAGGCGATTCTGCTTATATTATTGGTTCGGAGTTTAGTTATAAAACCAGCACCTGGGAAAATACCTATCATCTTATCAACACTAAAACAGAAACGCTTTTAGAAGGATCCTTTATCAAAGATGGAACTGAAGTTTTGCTGGATAAGCCTTATGGTATTGCCGCAGACCCTCTCAGCAGAAATATTTATATCACTGATGCCAAAGACTATGTGTCTTCAGGCATTTTGCATGGTTATGATAAAAGCGGGACAAAGACTTTCTCTATCTCATCCGGAAACATACCTGCGCATTTTGCTTTTGTATATAAAACTATTACTAAATAAAAATCAGATAATGAAAAAATCCCGTACTTACTTATTATTAGCCATACTTATGGTTGTATTTTACTCCTGTAAAAAGGAAGATATAGCACCTCCATCTGTTACGCTATCTGTTGCAGAAGAAACTATTACTGCATTTGCCCAAACAACAGTAAGAATAGAAGCCACCATAATTGCCGGCAACAATGTTGTTCATGTATGGAAAGTTGATGATCATATTGTTTCTGCAACCAACGTTTTCGAGTACACATTTCAGGCCGCAGGCTCTTATCATATTTATTACACTGCCAGTAACCAGGCCGGCGAAGTTAAAAAGCAGTACACCGTAAACATTGGAGCCCCTGTAAGAGAAGGAGGTGCCAGTGAATACGTAACGGCTCTATTTGAGTTTGTTCCGGCACCTGGGCAATTCATCAATAAAGCTCCGGGTAATCTGGTCAGCGCGGAAGGCCTGTTAGGAAAGAAAGGCATGGTGAGTCTTGGTGCCTGGGGTGGGTATGTTGTTTATGGTTTTGACCACAGTGTACCTGATAAAGAAGGAAATGATATAGAGGTAATGGGAAATGCTTTAACCGAATGGAGTGAGCCTGGTATTATCCACGTAATGTCTGATGATAACGGCAATGGTAAGCCTGATGATACCTGGTATGAACTGGCCGGCAGCGAATTTGGCAATGTTGCTACTTATCTCAGGCATTATGAAGTTACCTATTTCCGCCCTGAATCGGCAGATAAAGATGTGGCCTGGAAAGATAACAAAGGAAACACAGGGCTTGTAAAGAAAAACAACTTTCACCGGCAGGCTTATTACCCTGAATGGATTACTGCAGACAGCTATACGCTTAAGGGTTCGTGGTTGCAGACAAAAGTAGATCCGTCCAGACCTACTTATGTAGTATCACTTCCTTACGATTGGGGATATGCAGATAATACAGTAGAAGCAACAGGTGGCGGAAAAGTTGATATCAGTAATGCTGTTGATGCTCAAGGCAACAAAGTAAATCTTAAAGCCATCGACTTTATAAAAGTTCAAACCGGGGTACTGGCTGATGGAGGCTGGCTGGGCGAAGTGTCTACAGAAGTTACCGGTATCAAGGATCTACATTTTTCAGCGAACAAATAATAAAAATCTAACAACCAACTATTATGTACAAGAAAATTTTATCACACCTCTTTTTAGTATCTTGTTTTGCTATCTTTCTTTTCTCCTGCTCTAAAGAAGATATTATAATTAACGGCAGACCAGATCCTTCCGCTCCACCTTATTCCGAAGGATTTTTTGTTATTACCGAAGGCTCTTACGGGCAAACTTCCGGCACCATACAATTTTATCCTTATGGCGCAGATACCGTTAGTACAAAGGTTTATGAAAAAGAAAATCCCGGAAAAATAACTTCTAATGCAGCTAAAACAAGCACCCTGCAGTTTGCCACTATGTACCGGAAAAAGCTATACCTCATCAGCAAGATGAACGGGCCTGTTATTAAGCTGGATGCCGGAACTTTAAAAGAAGAGGCGCGTTACAATCAGGAAACCAGCAATTGGAGAAGCCTGATTGGTATAAAAAACAATGAAGGGCTGATCAGCGCTAACGATGGCGTGTACGCAGTAAATTTAAGCACACTTACCCCTCAATACAAACTCACATCTGTTTCTACTGTTAATACCGGAGATATGCTGATAGCAGGTAACTACGTTTATATTCTGCAAAGCAATGGCGCTAAAATTATATCAGCCGATAATTATTCCTTTGTAAAAGGTTTTAGCAATATCAACCGGGGGTTTGCGGCAACACCTAACGGTAAAGTCTGGGCTTCTACAGGCAGCCGTTTAATAGCAATTGATAAAAACCTGGATACGTCCGGTATTGCATTACCTGTAAGCATTGGCTCCTTTGGGTTAGATGCGCCAACACGTATTACAGGGTCCACTAAAGAAAATGCGGTGTTTTATCATTCAGGTGCCAATATTTACAAATATATTGATGGTAATGCGTCATCGCTCAACCAGCCATTTATTACAATAGACATTGCTCCGTTTATGGTATATGGAGCTATTCGCTATGACCGTAATAAAGATTACATCGTTGTAAATGGAATAGCCGGTTATGGAGCCGCTTCAGGAGTGAACTATTTACTTATCTATAATGCCTCAACAGGAGCTTTGGTTAAAAAAATTCAATATGGCGGGGACGGAACTGTAGTGAATTTTGACAACATCTATTTTCCAGGTCTGGCAGTTTTCCATTAAACATACATACCGGTTTTTTAAAAGTGCTGTAATTATTGCAGCATTTTTTGTTTTATACTCTTTGGGCATTAAAGCCCGCTCAATAAGCAATGTCATGGTGAGCTTGCCGAACCATCGGAACAAGACGACAATATTTTTTAATGTCCAATTGGTATGATATATGCTGAAAAATGTTCTAACTTTAAAAGATGAACTTTGTGATTGCTGCGGTATTTGACAACTACATTAATGCACACCTCACCTTAGGGCGCCTGCAGGAAGAAAATATCAACTGCTGGCTGAAAGATGAGCATACGGTTACCGTACTTACCCATGCCAGTGGTATCAAACTAATGGTAGCCGAACCACAAATAGAGAGAGCCTTAATGATTATAAACAACGACAGAGAAAATTACAAAGCACAGCATGCATGCCCCCAATGTAGCTCAACTAATATTGAACTGGTGAGTGCTTCTATACCTATACACAAAGTGTATCATTGTTTCGATTGCGGTAATGAGTATGAGATGGAATAAATACCGGTTTGATTTTCTTTAAGTTGTCCGTAATTATCTTTTCTTGCCAAATGGCAAGTGTATATGCCTGAAAACGTTGCTACATTTGTTCTCTAAATTTTTTACAAACCAAATTTGCCTGATATGAAAATCTTAAAAAAAATATTATTTGTTATAGGCGGGATTATTGTATTATTATTAATCGCCGCCCTATTTGTAAAAAAGGAATTTGCCATTACCAAGGAAATAGTGATTGATAAGCCTGTTTCGGAGGTTTTTAATTATGTAAAACATATAAAAAACCAGGACAATTATAGCGTATGGAACCAGGCTGATCCTAATATGAAAAAAAGCTATTCAGGTACCGATGGCACTCCCGGTTTCGTGTACGCCTGGGAAGGCAATAAAGACGTGGGCAAAGGCGAGCAGGAAATAAAAGGTATTGAAGAAAACAAAAGGGTAGACCTTGAGCTCCGGTTTAAAGAACCGATGGAAGTCAATAACCAGTCAGCTATCATCACCACACCTGTGGATGCCAGTAAAACAAAAGTAGAATGGGGGTTATATGGCGTCAGCCCCTATCCCTTTAACCTGATGAACCTTTGCATGAATGCAATGGTAGGCGGCGACCTGCAAAAGAACCTGGACAACCTGAAAGCGGTAATGGAAAAATAGCAGGATATTATATTGATGTGAAGATATCCCAATCTGCAGGAGGAGTTTAATTATTCATGTAATTTTAAGCTGCCCGGAATGCCGCTATGCGAAGTGTACTCGCTTCGCAATATTGCTCTGTCGCCTTCGGCGCCTTTTTAAACTGAAAAGTTTTATGCACTCATTCCAGACTTGGATATTGAAGGCAATTAGTAACTTTAATATTTCCCATAATAGTCCTGATCAGATTGCCAATGAATAGCGTTATCGCATATTTTTCCACGCTGGAACAGCGGCCTTTAGAGCGTATGGCTTTATTGGTGGGCGGTTTGCTGTTTTTCTGGATCATTGAAGGGGCTATTCCTTTGTTCCGGTTGTCCTACCGTAAAAGCAAATTCAGGCATGCGCTGGTAAACTTTGGCTTTACGGTAATGCACCTGATCATACACACCGCTTTAGCTATATTTATTGTAATGCTGAGTGACTGGTGCAGGAGCAACGACTGGGGATTGGTGTATTGGTTCAATGCCAATGTGTGGGGCCCTATTATTGTTGGTGTGCTGGCGTTAGATTTCAGTAGTTGGCTGGTACATTGGGTCATGCATAAAAATGCTTACCTGTGGCGCTATCATCTTATTCATCACAGCGATAATAAAGTGGATGTAACCACAGGGCTGCGTCATCACCCCGGTGACAGCTTATTGCGGGGCATTTTCTTTTTGCTGCTGATCTTTGTAAGCGGGGCGCCGATGTACAGTGTAATGATTTATCAAACACTGGTGGTTATTACAACTGCCTTTACCCATGCCAACATCAGTTTACCGCCCATGCTTGATAAAGTGCTGAGCTATATTTTAGTTTCGCCCAACATGCACAAAGTGCACCATCACTGGAAGCAGCCTTATACAGATAGTAATTACGGTGCTGTGTTCTCTATATGGGACCGGCTATTCCGCACTTTTACTACACTGCATCCGTCCAAAATAAAATACGGTTTAGATCGGTATTACCCTAATGAAAAAGATGAAGATTTTCTGGGCCTACTGAAAGACCCTTTTATAAAGAAGAAAAAAATGCAGTAATAGTTGCAAAACCTTGTTTTACTACTATTTAAAGCGAGAACATCCCGGCTATTTGAGGCGTCCTCGTCTCAAATCAATCTGCTGTCGCGCCCCGCAACTTACAACTCTAAAAAAGAAATAATCCTGGAATTCTATAAAAGAAGCAAGAAATTTTACAAATCCTTAGAACTACTTTCTTCTACCTTTGTAAATGTAAAGTGAAAAAGTTAATCGTTCTTACAATATTAATGGTGTATGGCCTCGCCAGCTTTGGGGTAAGCCTGAACTATTTTTATTGCTGTGGTAAGCTGGAAACCGTATCGCTGGCAATAGCCAACGCACAGGAAGAGGCTGACCACTGTCCTATGGGCGATAAAAGCGGCTGTTGTGAAAATAAGACCGTCAACCACAAAATATCTGTTGATCAGACGGCACAGTCGACCCTTTTTTACAGCTTCCTGCAATCCGCTCCAGCCGTGTTGCCGGTCCCGTTTTTCCTCACCAGGGAAAACACATTATTCGCTACTCTTACTGCCCCGGCATATAAAAAGCCTCCCCCTGTTCTGCCAGATACAGATATTGTATTCTTAAGTGTTTTTCGTATTTGATACCCATGTTGCTTTACAAGGCAAATTGGCTAAGCGGCCATATTGCCATTGCAATCCATAATGCCTCAGGCATATCGTATCAAACACAAAAACAGTTATATGTATAAGTATATATGGGTATTGGCGCTGCTGATATTGAGCTTAAACGCTCAGGCCCAAAAGAAAAATCAAATAACAGAAACCTTTAAAGTATTGGGTGCGTGTGAAATGTGCAAGCACCGCATCGAAACCACTTTAACAGATAATAAAGCCGTTTCGGCTAACTGGGATGGTAAAACCCATCTCGTTACGGTAACATACGACAGCACCAAAACCTCGAAAGATAAATTACAAAAAAAGCTGGCGGATGCTGGTCATGATAACGAAGCGTATAAAGCAGATGACGCTACTTACGCAAAGCTTCCGGCCTGCTGTCATTACAACAGGAGCGAAGACTTTTCGGCAGCTCCCAAAGAAAAGATCACTCAAACAGTTTCAGGTGTAGTGCTGGAAGAGACAATCAAGGGCAAGCTTAATCCCATTCCCAATGCTACCATTAAAAGCCTGCATAGTAACGAGTACTTTGTTACAGACAGTACCGGTGTTTTTCATATACAAAGCGAGCTGCCTACGCACCTGGTGATCAGCTATGTAGGTTTTAAGCCCGACACTATCAGCGTTACCAGCCCCGATCTGCTGACCATCATTTTAAAAAACGGCCAGTCGGGGGAGTTGAAAGAAGTAGTGGTTACCGCCAATAACCGCTCCACCCGCGTATCTACCCGCAGCGTTACCAATACGCTGTTGCTGGTAGCAGAGGAGCTGACCAAAGCTGCCTGCAGCTATCTGGCTGAAAGCTTTGAAACCAGTCCTTCTGTAGATGTAAGCTACAGCGATGCCGTTA
>DAOLFI010000948.1:0-1616 GCA_035326385.1 Niabella sp. | reverse complement strand
CTGATCAAATTCATAGGACACTTTAATGTCTTCCGGTATGGCTGCCTGCATATCAGGTAAGGATTTTTTTACCAGCTTCACCACATCCCAGGTAGAAGCGTCGGCCCGTTTGGTTACCGGGATATATACAGATCGTTTCCCGTTTACCAGGGCATAACTGGTGGTTACATCAGATCCGATGCTTACTGAGGCGATATCTTTTACATAGACAGAAGGTCCGCTTCCTTTTATCAATGGTGTGTTTTCCAGGTCCTGGAGATTCTCAATCACACTATTTTGCGGGGTCAGATAGGTACTGTCGCCGATGCGCACATTTCCGGCCGGGGAAATGGTATTGGAAGTGGCCAGCGTTTGCATCACTTGTTCCGGGGTAAGTTGATAATTGCGTATCTTATCCGGATCAATATTGATTATAACCGTTTTATTGTTCCCGCCAAAGGGGGGCGGAGCCGATACGCCGGGAAGTGTGGAGAACATGGGGCGTACCCTAAATAAAGCCAGGTCGGAAATTTCACCCAATGACCGCGTTTCCGAACTGAACACCAGCTGACCTACGGGAACACTGCCTGCATCAAACCGGGTGATAAACGGAGGCACAGTGCCTGGCGGCATAAAGGCCCTGGAGCGGTTTACATAACCCACCACTTCGGCCATGGCCTGCGCCATATCGGTGCCTTCATTAAATTCAATTTTTATAATAGTAGCGCCCTGTATGGATTTGGAATCTACATACTTTACACCGGTAATATATAAAAAGTGGTATTCATAATAAGAAGTGACAAAGCCTTCCATTTGCTCCGGCGATAATCCTCCATACGGCTGCGCCACATAAACGGTAGGCAGACCCAGTGTAGGGAAAATATCGATCTTACTGTTCCGTATGGACAGGTAAGAGAAAAAAGCAATGGCTAAAACCGAAACCAAAACAATGACCGGGTGGCGGAGCGCGGATGTGATTAACTTCATGTCTTTAGAATGGTTTGGTTACGGGTTAAGAAACAGGTTCAGATCGCCTTTTGCTACGCTTACCTCCAGCAACGACCGCTGTAATAACAATAATGCACCGGCATGATTAACAGCCGCCTGCTGCAGTTCAAACTGTGCCTGTGCCAACCGGGTAAAATCAACCAGACCTGTTTCATAACTTAATTTCAAACTATTAAAGGCATCCCGGGCGGTTTGTAAGCGAATGGCTGTTTTCTGCGATACCAGTACGTTAGATGTGTATTGCTCCAGCGCGATGCTCACTTGTTTGTTCAGATCGACCTTTAATTGCTCCATGCGGTATTCATCAGCAGAGAGCAACTGCTGGTATTGCTTTTTCCTGGCTCCTAATTGATAAAACTGGAGAAGGGGAAAACTTAACTGCACACCTGCGCCAATATTCGTCCTGTTGAGGTGAAATCCATCGCTTCTGTTAATAGCACCGGTGGCATCCACACCCGAGCCCCGGCTATAGGCATTACCCCATACATCGAGCTTTGGTCGCCACGACTTATTCGCTTCGCTGAGCTGCGCCCGGGGAACGTCTTTTTTTGCGGCAGCCGCCTGGTAGGCCGGATGAACAGCAGTATTGATGGCAGTATCGGCAAAAACTGGATGTGCTGGGAATGCGG
>DAOLFI010000947.1:0-1620 GCA_035326385.1 Niabella sp. | reverse complement strand
ATAAAGTTTTATCAGCATCTTCATAAAAACTATTGAACACACGGTTTTCAATGCCGGTTTTGGTATTAACCGTTTGATATCTCTTAAACTGCCGGGTAAGGGGATCAAAGCGGCATATACCATCAGTATAAGTAGCCACCCAAACCTTTCCCAAATAGTCTATGGTAACATTATTTACGTTATTACCTGCTATGGAACCCGGATGCTGCGGGTTATACTTATAATGTATAAAACGATTTTCTTTTTTGCTGAACAGGTTTAACCCGTTATCCTCGGTAGCCACCCACATATCTCCATTGGGCATTTCACAAACTGAAGTAATAAAATTACCGGAGAGGCTGTTAGGATTACCGGGCTCATGGCTTATAGTAACAAATTGCTCATTACGGTTATTTTTAATATTGATACCGCCCCGTCTTGTTCCAATCCACAGCCGCAATGCGTTATCTGTGTACAAAGCATAAATGCCGGAGCTGGTCAGACCGTTATTTCCATCGCCCGCTGAAATATGGCTCATTTGCCGGGTTCGCTTATTATAAATACTCAGGCCCCCTCCCATTGTCCCGATGTATATATTATTTCCATCAGAGCTTAAGGAGGTAACAAGATCGGCTTTCAGCATGGCATTGGCAACTGAAAAATGACGCACAGCGCTATTGGTTTTAGCTGAAATGCTGTACACGCCTGTATAGGAAGCCACCCAGATACTATCCCCATCTGGTAATAAACTGCTTCCATACTTTATTTCGCTATTCAGCAGGTTCAGCTGCTGTGTGGCATAGTTCAGCACACAAAGGCCTTTGCCCTGTACAAACACCAGTGTACGCCCTTTATTATCAAAACAAATATCCTGAACCCCGTATTGGTAGCTCTTTTTATTGCTTTCATCAACAAAAGGGATTTGCAATGCAATGGTAGCTGCATCTTTACAAATGATCAAACCCTGCAATTCAGAGGCAATTAAAATATTGTTCTTAGCATCGCATTTAATAGTTTTAATAACTTCCCTGTCAAACCTGATGAGCTTTCCCGAGAAATCTTTGTAAAAAATAGTGGTAAAATTATCTGTAATCCTGTTCAGGCGGCAAACGCCCAGGCGTGTTCCCAGCCAAAGATTACCTGCTTTGTCTTCAGTAATACCATAAACAACACTGCTTAACAGGGATGTGGTATCCATGAACCTGTTGTGATATACTTTAAAACTGTAACCGTCAAAACGGTTCAGCCCGTCCAGTGTACCAAACCACATGAACCCCTTTTTATCCTGGTAGATGGAACGTACTGTTTCGTTGGATAATCCCTGCTCAATGCCTAACCTGGTTACAGGCGACTGGGCTATTGCAGAACAGCACGCTAATAGTAATAACAGATGAATGTATAGTTTTTTAAATTCTGACATCTAGCATCATTATTGAGAAAGGGAAAGGCAAATATATACATCGCAAGGGATAAATTGGTGTGTATAAATATACTGCCGGACCTCATCCCCGCAAGGCTGACCAAAAAGTAACGTCTGCCTGATGTCACAATGAAAGGTGCATAACATTTTAAGACCTCGAAGAGATCAAATGTTTATAGAAAAAATATACACAAAGATTATTCGCCTCACCGGGCAATGTC